>DNLZ01000080.1:0-224 GCA_003488325.1 Planctomycetaceae bacterium | reverse complement strand
GCCTGGCCCACATCATGCTGCCCGACTCGAAGGGCGACCTGAGCCAGCCCGGACGCTATGCCGACACCGCGATTCCCGAGATGATGCGGCTGCTCCGCGACACGATGGGCGGGCTCAATCTGCGACTCGCCGCCAAGATGGTCGGCGGAGCGAAGATGTTCGCCTTCCAGTCGGGCGTCACCGTGGGAGACCAGAACGTCGCCGCCGTCGAGCGCATCCTCCAG
>DNLZ01000418.1:10889-20607 GCA_003488325.1 Planctomycetaceae bacterium | reverse complement strand
GCCGCCGTCAGTAGTCGCCGGTGGTCGGGCGGCCGGCGAGGATGGCCTCGGCGTCGCCGACGCCGAGGCGGGTGCAGCCCATGTCGAGGTAGGCCACCGCCTCGTCCCAGGAGCGAATTCCGCCCGAGGCCTTCACCTGGAGGCGGCCACCCACGGCATCGAGCATGATCTGCACGGCTTCAGGCGTGGCCCCCGTCGGCCCCGACGCCCGCACGCCGAAGCCCGTCGACGTCTTCACGAAGTCGGCCCCCGCCTGCTCGGCGAGCCGGCAGGCCCTGCGGATCTCCGGTTCCGTGAGGTGGCACGTTTCGAGGATCACCTTGACGAGCACGCCATGCGGCCGCGCCGCCGCGACGACGCCGGCGATGTCGTCGTGCACGACCGTGTCGGCATTCGACCGCAGGGCGCCGATGTTGATCACCATGTCGAGCTCGCGTGCGCCGGCGGTGACCGCGAGCCGGGCCTCGAGGGCCTTCACCTCCGCGGGCGCCGCGCCATGCGGAAACCCGATGACCGAGGCGACGACGACCGGGCTGCCGGCCACGAGCCGCACGGCCTCCGCCACATCCACCGACCGCACGCAGAGGCAGCCGACGCCCCGCGCGACGCACATCGCGGCCTGCCGCGCGAGGTCGGCGGCGGTGAACTCGGGCTTCAGGACGGCATGGTCGAGGGCGCGGGCGACGTCGGCGACGGAACGCATGGCGGACACCGGTGACACGAGGGCAGGGCGGGGGAGGGCGGGGAACGACGGGGCCGGCACGCGAGGTGGCCAGGGCGGCGAAGAGACGATCCTCGGGTGTGCGGCTCAGCCGCGGGCCAGCCGCACGAGCGCGTCGATGCCCCGATCGAGCGTGCGATCGTCGACGGTGTAGGCGATGCGGAAGTGCGAGTCAGCCGCACCGAAGACGTTGCCGGGCACGACGATGAGTTTCTCCTGCACGGCCGCCCGTTCGACGAATGCCTGACCCGATCCCGCCGGAGCGCGCGGATACAGATAGAACGCGCCGCCGGGAACCTCGAACTCGTAATGGCCCCGCAGGCCGTCGACGAGCCGGTCGCGTTTGCGGCGGCAGGCCGCGAGGGGAGCGTCCATCGGCGCGTCGAGCGCCGCCAGCGCCGCCCACTGCCCCACCTGCGGGGCGCAGACGAAGGTGTACTGCTGGAGCATCGTGCAGGCATCGACGATCGGCCGCGGGCCGTGCACCCAGCCCACCCGCCAGCCGGTCATCGCGTGCGACTTCGAGAAGCCGTCGATGACGACGACGTGTTCGGAGTAGGCGGCCGGCGACACGAAGGGCGCGTCGTAGCAGTAGGATCGATAGAGCTCGTCGCTGATGAGCGTGACGCCGTGGTCGTCCGCGAGTCGCGCGAGGGCCCGCACCGTCGCCTCGTCGGCCACCGCGCCGGTCGGGTTGGCGGGCGTGTTGAGAAGGATCGCGCGGGTGGCCGGGCGAATCGCCTCCGCGACGCGTGCCACGTCGATGCGAAATGAAGGCGCCGTGTCGATGGCGACGACACGTCCTCCGAGAAACTCGACGAGCGGCCGGTACATCACGAACGCCGGCTCGAAGATGACCACCTCGTCGCCCGGGTCGAGGAGCGTCATCAGGACCAGCGCGAGCGCCCCGCTCGATCCACTCGTCACGCAGAGCCGTCTCTCGGGCTGATGGAGCTCGGCACGCACGGTCGCCTCGAGCCGGTCGCGGAGCTGCGGAATGCCCTGCGTCGGCGTGTAGCCGTTGCGCCCCGCGTCGATCGCCGCCTTCGCCGCCTCCCGGGCCGCGACCGGCATCGCGAAATCGGGCTGGCCGATCGCGAGGTTGATCGGGTCGGCGATCGTCGCCGCACGGTCGAATGCCTTGCGGATCCCCGAGGAGTCGAAGGCGGCCGCCCGCCGTGAGATCAGGCCGCGCATTCCTAGCCGGCGTCCTTGAACAACTCCGCGAGCTTCTCCTCGAGCGCCGGACCACGGGCGTTGAGCGTGATCACGTTTCCGTCCCGTCCGATGAGGATCATCTGGGGAATGCCCGTGATGCCGTAGAACGTCGCGAGCGGGTGCTGCCAGCCGGCACCCTCGGCCCGCTCGTGCAGGATGGGCCACGGAATCATCTTGTCCTTCACGAACTGCACGACCGCGTCACGGTCCTCGTCGAGGCTCACGCCCACGACCTCGAACCCACGGTCGTGGTACTTGTCGTAGGCCTCCAGCATGTTCGGCACCTCCGCCACGCACGGGCCGCACCAGGTCGCCCAGAAATCGACGAGCACCACCTTCCCGGCGAGCGCCGCCTGGTCGAAGGGCTTGCCGTCGAGCAGCGTGCCCGAGATCTGCATCGGATTGCCCGGCAGCGAGAGCCGGCGGAGCGTCCCTGCGAAGCTCGCCGCCATCTCCTTGATCTGCGGGTTCTCGCTCTTGGCGAGGAGCGGCGCGAATGTGCGGAGGCTCTCGGTCGCAAGCGCCCCGCCATCGGGCACCTGCTCGAAGGCGCTCGCCAGCTGCATCGCCAGCCCAGCGGCCTCGCCGTCGTCGGGATTGGCCTCGAGGATCGCGGCCGTGCGTGCGATCACGGCGGCACCGTTCTCGAGATCACCCGACGAGAACATCTCCTGCGCATCGGCGACGAGCAGGAGCCGCTCGGCCTCGCGGGCGAGCTCCGGCGACGGACCCTTCACGAGCGTCGCGGCGAACGCCTTCATCGCGGCAGCGGACTGCTCGTCACCGAGCCGGCCGAGCATCATGAGGCTCTCGAGCTTGAGCTTCGCCGCCCGCACGGCGATCTCACCCTGTGGCTTGCCCGCGAGGATCCGCTCGGCCGCCTCCACGGAGACACGACCGACGTCCTGCATGTACTGCATCATCTCCTCGCGCGAACGCGGACGCGTGGCGGGCCGCTGGAGGCCTTCGACGAACTCGAGCAGCTGCTCGGGAGTGCCTTCCGGGAGCGGGGGAACCTGCGGACCACCTCGGGCGGCCGGCGCGTTGCCCGCCGCCGGGGCCTTCGCGGCCGGCTGAGCCTGGACGATCGTCGCGAGGCCGCAGGTCACCGCGAGGAGGCTCGCGGCGAGCAGAACGGCCACCGGAGAGCGGGGCAGGGCGGGGCAGGGCGACATCGACAGGGCCATGGGAGCCTCGCAGAGAGTGGCGGCGGAGCACGCAGCGGAACGCTGATTGCCGGGATCGTACCCGCCGCATCGCGCGCGACGCAACCGGACCGAAGCGGTCGTCTTCCGGCGGGCCGGGCGGTGACCCACCCGCGAGGCGGCGGGGCCTCTCCACGGCGTCAGCGCACGATCGCCCGGAACCTGACGAAGCCGCTCTCACCGGGCCGCAGCGTTTCGGAGAGCCGCCACGTGACCACGACCGAACCGTCGTCGCCCGTCTCGGTCGCGATGTCGGCGGGAACACTGCACACGGCGGAATCGGGCACGAGTTCGAGCCTCGTCGGCAGCGCGTCGGCGAGCACGATGTCGGTCAGCGGTCGATCGCCCGAGTTGAGGAAGTAGATCATGAAGTCGAGTTCCTCACCGGGCCGCGCCGTGTCGGTGCCGGCCCGCTTGCAGAGCGTGAGTTCGGCGCGGCCCGGGCTCTCGAAGCGGAGCGTGGCGGTGCCTCGGTCGTTGGCGACGACCTGGGCCTGCTGCCCGCCGACGAGCACGTTGGCCGCCTTCACGCAGGTCCATGCGATGGGCACGACGAAGCCGACCTTCATCCGCGGCGCCTGGGCGAGCCGAGTCCCTTCGGGCTGAAGGAGCGCGACGTCGGCCGCCGCGCGCTCGCGACCGTCATCCTCGGCGAGTTCCTCGGCCTGATCGACCGCCAGCGGCCCGAGCCGTTCCTCGAGGGCGACGCCCGGCAGCGCGCGACGTGCACCCACGGGCGCGATCGGCTGCGTCTTGTCGCAGACGGGCAGCAGGTCGACCTGCTGGCCCACGAGTCGGTCGAGCGAGAGACCGTTGGGCCCCTGGTCCGCGGCATCCTCGGCGAGCCGGATCACCTCGCGCACGGCGGCGAAGCGCGGCGCGTAGACGCACGCGCAGTTGGTCTTGGAGAGATGCACGCACTCGTGATCCGGACCCTGGTCCGCCGCGCGGTAGCGGGCGACGGTGTCACCCGCCGTGAGGTTGGCCAGCCCAGCGTCACCGACCGGCCGAGCCGGCGCGCCCGCGTCGCCACCGTCACAGACGTACCACGGCCCGACGACCGGTGGCGGCGGCGCACACGGCATCACCGCGCGCGGCGGACAGCCCGCAGGCCCGCAGCCCGCAGGCCCACACCCCGCCGGTCCGCATCGTGGGGAGGCCGCCACGTGACCGGCGACGACCACCTGCGGGTCGCGCACGACCCGCGCCTGCGGCGGGACCGCGAGGGACGCGTGCTGCGTCCGCTCCGGCAGGGCGCGACACGACGCGAGAATGAGCGTGCCGAGGGCGATCGCGACCAGCCGCAGCCACGAGATCGTCGTGGCGGAAGATAATGGCGTCATGGTGCCCCATCCCGCGCGGGCACGCGATTGCCGATCACGACCTCCGCGACCGGATCGCCGAGCGTGCGCGCCACCTCGAGCGCGTCGTCACCGGGCCGGACGTCGAACCACGCACCGGGCACGATGTCGGGACGCTCCGGCTCGCACGACGCGTAGACCACGCGCCGCACGAGGCCGCCGCCGAGCGCGGTGCGCAGATCGTCCTCATCGACGGCGATCTCCACAGGAAAGCGCCAGGCCATGCCGGGAGGGGCGGCGAGCTTGGCCAGCACCCGCACCGACGGGAAGAGTTCCTCCCCCTCGCGGCCCACCACACCGCCGATCCGCAGCCGGTAGGGCTCGCCCACCATCAGGCCCATCCGCAGGGGCGCCGGCTGCATCGGCGACCAACCCGACGCGGTCTCGATCGAGATCAGCATCCCCTCGGGACCGCTGATCTCCACCGGCTGCATGTGCTCCGGCAGGAAGGATTCCGGACGGGGACCGGGCTGCGTCCGTCGCCGAACGCCAATCGCTCCCGGTTCTGCCTGATCGGCGACATATTCCGCAGCCATCGTCCGGGCCGCCTCGCGGGATGCACCCGCGAGCAGGGCCAGGATGACAGCGGCGGTCGCCGGCAGCCGGCGTGCGGGCCGCAGCACGGTCCCCGTCCGAAAAACTCCTGCATTGTCCTGAGTGGAAGCCGAGGCGTGGGACACCGTCTCCCGATGCCGCTGCTCATCGCTGTCGTGTCGCATGGCGGCCATGGAGGGATGCCCGATCGTCAATGAATCGAACCTGCCGGCGGCGTCGGGTCACGGTCACTGGACCGGCTCGGGCGGACAGGGAGCACCGCCGAGCGAATCCCATCCACCGGGGCCGATCATGCCGGCCCGAGCGGCATCGGCATCGGGATCGGACCCGCCGTTGCCGACGAAGCGGAGACGGTCCTCGGGCGGCTGCCGGAGCTTGATGTGCGGCACGTCCTGCCGTTCGGCCACGTAGGCGTGACGCGCGGGCTTGGGATAGCTCAGGCCGGGCGCCTGCTGCACGTGGAGGCCGATGCTCGCCGACGGTGGCGGGATATGCATCTTCGTGTGATTGGTGATCGTGTGCCGCTGCAGTCCGGCCGGGATGCCGAGCGGTACGTGGGCCGGCCCGGGCAGCCCGATCGGCGTGCCCACGTACGGCATGCCGTATTCGGGCGCGGTCATGCCGGCAATGAACGCGGGAGGCATCTGCGACGGATCGCCGCCACACGGCATTCCGAGCGGAGCGCCGACCCCGCAGGCACCCCCGGCACCAGGCATCCCGCCGGCCCCGCCGACACCTCCGGCCGCCAGCGGCACGCTCATGCCGTTGCCGGCATCGGCGAGGCGCGACTGCAGATCCTTGTTGCCGATGCGAATGATCGCGAGGATCGAACCGCGACGGTCGGCTTCCACGACGGGGTCACAGCCGGGATCGAGCCTGGTGCTGACGAGCGTCTCCACGCCCGCGACCGCGAGCTCCTGGTACTCGGCGTCAGGCAGGTAGACCACCTTCGTGACGAAGTTGCCCGTCGCCACCTGGTCGAGATCTTCCTCGGTGAGCTGGAACGGGACCGAGTTGTGGGCCAGGTACGCCGCCGTCCGCGGCGTCACGGGCGCGACCTCGAGGGAGGGATAGAGTTCGAGACCCTCGCGACCCGGAATGTCGGTGAGCTTGAGGCGGTAGATCGCGCCCTGCGGGAAGTCGTATCGACCGGGGGTGACGAGCGGTTCGGAATCGAACCCGCCGGGCATCGACACATCCCACCGCACCTGCATGCCGTCGGGCCCGATGAAGCCGACCTGCGAGGCCGGCGCCGTGGCCGCGACGAATCCGCCGCCACCACCCGCCCCGGCCGCCTCCAGCGACGCCTCGTAGGACGCCGGCATGATGATGCCGGGCCCCGGGCCCTCGACGCCGGGGCCGGGATGCTGGAGCATCGCCGCCGGGGGGAGGACGTTGGTGTGGGGCGTGGCGACCGGACGGATCTGCGCCAGTCCCTTGAACGGGGAATTCGCCGGGATGTGGCATCCCGTCAGCGTCGCGGCCAAGGACATGCCGACGAGGCCCTGTAGCCTTCGCTTCACCATCGCGTCGCCCTCCGATCGTCGTTGTCTGGCGGGACCGTTCGGGCCGGCCGCGGACGCGGCCGGACGCGGTTTCCGACGTGGGCCGGCCAGCCGCGATTCCGTACACTCGCGACCCCGCCCAGCAGCCGGGCAGTCGATCGCGACGCTCCTTCTTCGACGCGATTCAGGGTGTTTCTTTGGCAAAATCCTCAAACTCGACGCAGGCGTGATGACCGGCATCTTCGCCACCTTCGCAGGCTGCCCCGGTCGTCCGCGCGGCGGCGACCCGCTCCGCGTCGTCGCGGTGCGCGTCGTCGTCGGATTCGCCGGCCTGCTCGGCCTTTCCCGGCTCGCCACGGAACCGCCGGAGCGGCGAGGTCTCTCGGCGACGTGCTACGCGGACAGTCCCGCCCCGGCCCCGGCCGCCAGCGTGTATGACCGCCGCCCGAGGCCCGACCGCATCCCGCCCGCCGCCCGCCCCGGGGCCGGCACCGCCATCGAGGCGGCGAGCCTGGTCAGCGGGGAAGGGGAGAGAGAGACCGCCGCGCAGGCGGAGCGGATCGTCGCCGGCGCCCTCGCCACGTTCGGCCGTGCCGCGTCGTTCTCGACGAGACTCCGACAGAAGGCGCGGATCGGTGACCGTGTGCTGGTGGGATCGGGACGCTACGTCCAGTCGGGCCACGCCGACGAACAGCGGTTCCGGTTCGAGTCGACGCTCGAGTGCGACACCGAATCGTTCGAGACGCTGGACGTGTGCGACGGGCTCTTCTGCTGGAGCTACCAGCGCGACGGCGCCGAGGTGGAGACGCTGCGACGCGTCGACGTGCGGCGCGTGCGGGAACGCCTCGAGCATGTCGATCCGGCGGCGGCTGCGAACCCCGCCCCCCACCTCGGCGGCCTGCAGCGGTCGCTCTGGATGCTGCGGCAGTGGTTTCGCTTCACCACCGTCGATGCGGCGGAGGTGGACGGCGCGTCCGTGTGGATCGTCGAGGGTCGCTGGGATCCCGAACGGCTCGCCGCGACGGTGCCACGGGTCGTCGAGGCGGCCGGAGGTGCGAACGCCGTGACCCCGCGCCACCTGCCCGACGGCGTGCCGTGGAGCGTGCGGATCGTGGTCGGGAAGTCGGACCTCCTCGTCCGACGCGTCGAGTGGCTGGCGATCCCGGGGAAGCGTCCCGTGGGTGATCGACCGGTGGAGCCGATCGCCGTGCTCGACCTCTTCGACATCCAGGTCGACGGACCGATCGACGCAGCGGCCTTCTTCTATCAGCCCGCCACGACGGGGCTCATCGACCTCACCGAGGAGCACCTGAAGCGGCTCGCGCCGATGCGGCCGTGAGGGAGCCCTTCGCGGCGACGAGCCGCAACGCCGCATCGATCGCCGCGAGCATGCTCGCCGGATCGGCAAGGCCGCGGCCCACGATGTCGAACGCCGTGCCGTGCGCGACGCTCGTCCGCACGATGGGCAGGCCCAGCGTGACGTTCACGGCGCGGTGCATGCCGAGCAGCTTGATCGGAATGTGCCCCTGGTCGTGGTAGAGCGCCACGATTCCGTCGAACGCGCCCTGCGACGCCCGCACGAACAGCGTGTCGGCAGGCAGTGGGCCGCACGCGTCGACGCCCTCCGACACGAGCGCGGCGACCGCTGGCGCGACCAGGCGTGCCTCGTCATCACCGAAGATTCCGCCTTCGCCGGCGTGTGGATTGAGCGCCGCAACGGCGATCCGGGGGCGGCGGCCGAGCAGCGCACCGAGCCCGCCGTCGAGCCGACGGCCTGCCGCGGTGATCAGGGCAGGGGAGAGCCGCGCGAGCGCCGCTCGCAGCGGCTCGTGCAGGGTCGCGTGGGCCACGCCCAGACCGTCGACAGCGTCTCCGCCGTCGGGCGCGGGCAGCCAGAGCATCATCGAGACCGCCTCGTCCGAGAGTCCGCAGTCACGCGCGAGCAGCTCGGTATGACCCGGCACGTCGAAGCCCGCGGCGTGGAGCGCCTCCTTGTGCAGCGGACCCGTGACGAGCGCCGCGGCCCGCCCCTCGCGGACGAGTGTTGATGCAGTGAGCACGGCTGCCGCTGCCATCTCGCCTCCGAGCGCGGAGGGCACGCCGATCGGTGGCGGCGCCGCATCGACGGGCGCCGGCCCGGACCCCCGTGCCGCTGATGGGATGACGAGGATTTCACCGCGGTGGGAAGGCCGCGGATCGTCGGCCGAGATCCTCCGCACGGTGAGCGCGGGAAGTCCCGGTCGGGTCGCCAGCACGTCGGCGAGCATGCCGGCGTCGGCCACGACACGCAGTCGCGCGGAGCCGTGGGCCGCCGTCCGCTGCCAGGCG
This sequence comes from Planctomycetaceae bacterium, assembly GCA_003488325.1. Taxonomy (GTDB): domain Bacteria; phylum Planctomycetota; class Planctomycetia; order Pirellulales; family UBA1268; genus QWPN01. The sequence continues at coordinate 11,714 of DNLZ01000418.1, read as the reverse complement.
AGGCAGACCACCTCCGGGCCGATGCCGGCGGGATCGCCGCATGTGACGAGCAGGATCGGTGGCAGGGAGGTCACGCGGGACGCTCGTGGACGAGGCTGGACGCAGGCGTGTTTCGCCGGTTCGGAGGTACGATCCGAGGGGACCGCGCATCGCGTCCGGACCAGCAGCCTATAACGCCACGGGCGAGCCTGCACCGCCCGCGGCCGACTCTCTTCAGGATGTGATCACGAGCATGGTGACGGTGTTTTCGAGGATGGCGTGGTTCGCCGTGGCCCTGCTCGTCGCGACGGCCGGTCTCGGACTCTGGATCGGCGACCTGCACGGTGCGACCGACCCACGACTGCTGCGGTGGGCGACCGTCCATCGCCTGTCGGGCGTTCTGACGGCGCTGGTGGTGGTCCTCGTCAACAGCATGGCCGTGACCTACTTCATCGGCACGGGACGGTGGTGCCGCGAGGTGGTCGAGACGTACGGACTCGATGCGGGCTTCGTGGGGCGGAGCCGGCTCCTCAAGCGCCGTGCATTTCCGCTGTCGCTCGTGGGCATGCTGGCGGTCGTCGGCATCGTCGCGCTCGGGGGGGCCGCCGACCCGGCGACGGGGCGCGCCGCGAGCGCGGACTGGGTCATCCCACACCTCGTCGGGGGCATCGGCCTTGCCGGGTTGATCGCGTGGAGTTTCCAGGCGCAGCTGCCGGGCATTCGCCGCCAGCAGGATCTCATCGCGGACGTGATGCAGGCGGTGCATCACGAGCGAAGCGTGCGGGGACTCGACGGCTGAAGACGCCGCAGCACGCCAGGCAGGAAGGCGAAGGGGGTCGGCGAACG
>DNLZ01000418.1:6542-10578 GCA_003488325.1 Planctomycetaceae bacterium | reverse complement strand
TCGACGAGCGTGTGGCCGCCGCGGCCACAGCGATGAGACTTTTGCCGCCCCCGAGCAGGTGCTGCACGTACGGAGGGGCTCTCGACGCCGGCGACGCGGCGGCGCTCGGTCCTCAGGGGCCGTGGTCGCCGTGATTGTGTGCCCGATGCCCCGCGGCACCGGCGTGCACCTCGTGGGCGTGCGACGACCGCTCCACGACCGTGATGCCCCACGCCAGCGCCAACCCGATCGCCAGCGCGGACGTCAGCAGCACCCGGTCGTGGCTGTGGAACTGCACCTCGGGGAGCAGATCGGCGGCCGCGATGCAGATGAAGGCGCCGGCGGCGATCGCCATGGCGATCCCGATCACGGCGCCCTCGTCCACGCCGAGCATCCGCAGCAGTCCCACGAAACCGAGGGCCCCCGCGGGCACGACGAGGGCATAGGCCACGTTGACGAGGCGTCGCACGGGCGTGGATACGCCGGCGGCGATCATGAGCGTGGCGATCAGCGCCGAGTCGATCGGCTTGTGCAGCACGATGGCCAGGAACGTGGCGAGCCCGGACAGGGTGCCGCCGCCATGCGCGGCATCGGCGCGCACCGACGCCGCCAGGGCAGCGCCGTCGGAGAGGCTGTGCAGCGCAAGTCCGACGAACGCGCCGCACCACGCCCAACGCCCCGTGCCGCCGGGTGCGGCGGCATGACCGCAGGCCTCGCCGTGGGCGTGGGGCCGCGACTCGTGGCCGCACCCCGCACCGTGGTGTTCGTCCCCGTCATGGGCGGCCCCTTCGACCACCTGGTGGGAATGGCCGTGAAACGCCCGCTCGAGCAGGAACATCGCGAAGAATCCGACGACCGCCCAGCCGGCGGCTGATTCGACGTCGTTCCCCAGCGCCAGGCAGGCGTGCGGCAGCAGGTGGAGCATGCCCACCCCGAGCAGCACGCCGCCGGTGAGGGAGAGCAGGACCTGCATCGGCCGATGGCCGAGCGATACGAGCACGACCGACGAGCCGCCGAGCAGCGCCGCTGCCGCGATGAGCACCAGGTAGACCGTCAGCCCGACGGCGACCGACGTGTCGGCCGCCGCGGCCGCGAGGATGGGCATGCGCCGCGATTCCTTGGGAAAAACAGCATGATCGTGCCGCGGTCGGACCCCGGCAAGGGCCGCGCGAATCAGGCGAGGACGGGCATCACGGGCCCGATTCGGGGCGGCGGCCCCGGGTGAACGGCGCCGTCAGCGGCGGTACTGCCACGGCATCGGCTGCGGCTGCTGGTACACCCGCGTGGCCTGCTGCTGCATCTGTTTTTGGATCGCTGCCGTGTGCTGCTTCACGAGGGCCATGCGTTCCGTCCACGCCGCGTCCCCGGCCGCGATCGCCCCGAGCACCAGCGCGATCGCATACGCGAGCAGGTTGGGCCACAGGTCGGGACCGACGAACTTCACCGCCGTCCCGAACGACTTCTTCACCTTCGGACCGAACCAGCCCATCTTCACGCTCCAGATCTCGTCGAGCACGAGATGCGTCATGAAGCCGAGCACGACGGCACTCGACACGAAGTAGCGGTGCAGCGGCTCTTCAGCCGCGAAGGCCAGGAACGCGACCTGGCCCGCGATGGCCGCCGCAGGCAGGCTGTGGAACATGCCTCGATGATGCGAGTAGTTCTTGAGGAGCCACGACAGGCCGAAGCGGATTGCGAGGTAGATCGCCGCGCCCGCGAGGATCGTGGCCTCGAGGGGGAGGCCGGCCTCGTGCATCCGGTGGATCAGCATGATCGGGACGACCGCCGCCGCGAAGGCGACGCTTTCCCGAAGCGGGATCCCCGGCCCGCTGTCGAGGTCGGGCAGCATGCCCGCCACCGCACAAAGTCCTCCGCCGAGCGCGCACGTCAGCGGCGGCATGCCGCCGACGAGCCACGCCGCCGCCCCGTAGCCGGCGCCCACGATCGACGACCCGGTGATGTGGACACGAAACCCAGGCACGACGCGATCTTCTCCCCCACGCTGCCCGCCGGTCACGAGCGGACCGGTGGCGCAACGGCAACGCCGCGACAGGACGGATCCTCGGCGCGGTTTCCCGCCTGTCTATCGACAATCGAGTGCCGGACCGTCAGTGGAGGTGACCGCATCCCCTGCACTTCCCCGAAACCCCCTGCAAAAGGCACATCTGAAAAGAATGCGTGCCATGGCGATTTCGCGTGGCCTACGTAATTTCGGCAATCTGGCGGGGCTGGCGAACCTGTGTTTGGATGTCTCGGCTCCGTCTGTATCGCAGACCATGGACCCCGCGCCGCTTCGAGCACGGGATCGCACGGTCGTCGCAGCATGTCGCCTGATCGGCCGCAAAACGGGCATGGACTGCGTTTTCCCCTCGTCGCTAGACTCCCGCCCCGTTTTGGCCCGACGGCCCTCAGGCCACCCGCGCGGAGGCAGCATGGCGATCGAAGGCTACGACCTCGTGATGCTGGGCATCCTCGCGGCTGCCGCCGTCCTGGGATATCTCAAGGGAATGGTCTGGCAGGTGGCCTGGATCGCAGGCATCGCCGCGAGCACGTTCGTCGCGCTTCGCTTCGGCTCCGAGGTGGCCCCGTATGTCGGGCAACAGCCGCCCTGGAATCGGCTGATCGCGATGCTCGCGCTCTACGTGGCGACGTCGCTGGCCGTCTGGCTCGTGTTTCGCGTGATCTCCGGAGCGATCAACGCGGTCCACCTGTCCGCCTTCGACCGGCAGCTCGGACTCCTGCTGGGGCTGGCGAAAGGCGCGCTGCTGTGCGTCGTGATCACCTTCTTCTCGGTGACGCTCGCACCGGCCTACCGCCACCAGATCGTGGGCAGTCGCAGCGGCCGGCTGGTGGCGGAACTGATCGTGCGAGCCGACGAGTTCCTGCCCCGCGAGATCGGCGAGGCCGTTGACCCGTTCGTGCGGCAGTTCGAGGACCAGTTCCGCGATGGACAGGCAGCCGGACCGCAGGCGGCGACCGCCGCCACCCCGTCCCCGTCAGCTGGATCCGTGTGGAACGTCGTCACGTCGGCGGCCGCGTGGATCGGTCCTGGAGCCAAGACACCTGCCGCCTCGACGCTCGGCGTCAGCGGGCAGGGGGGGCCACCGGGATTCGCACCGAGTCCGGGTCAGGCTCCCGGGGCAACCGTCACCCCGAGCGTTCCCTGGGGCATGCCGGCAGGTTCGTTCCCGGCCGTCGCGGCCGTCCCGCCGCCGACGCAGTTTCCAACACAGCCACCGGTTCAGCCGTTCGCCGGGTCCGTGCGCGGGCAGCCTGGTCCCGGAGTGCCGGTCTATCAGCAGTCGCCTCAGCTCCAGGCCCCGAACGGGTATCCTCTCGGCGCGCAGACGCGCCTGCCACCGCGCTGAAGCGGCAGCGATGCTCGAGCTGGCGATTTGGACGGCGATGGCACCGTGGTGATCTTCACGGCGTCGCTCGAGGGATCCTCGCTGCGACCACTACGTGTCGGTCGTGACCGCGTGATGGCGGGCAGGGAGGGAGCGGGGCCGCCGCGGCGGATACCGCAGGAAACCCGCGAAAACACGTACCACGAACCGGACATAAGAGACATTATCGGACGTTGGGGAGAGGGGGCGGTTTCGCGGCTGCGGCTATCCTCGTGGGTGTTTGCCGATGCCCTGCCGTGGCGTGGTCGGGATTGCCCGTACCATCTCGCCCGGACGTTCACTGCGGGCATCCATGCCCTCCGCTCACTCGGAGGTGGCTGCGCTTCGCCCTCCGGGCTGCGCTGGCCACCTACGCCGGCTCGATGGCACGGACAACCCCTCCCGGAGTCACAACTCCATGAAGAAGCCCGCGAGCCGTTCTCGACCGAAGCCGCCGGCCCCGGTCACGCTGAGTGAGATCGTGGCGGCCGTCCGCCGGTTTCGCGATGACCGCGACTGGGCGCAGTTTCACACGCCGAAGAACCTGGCAGCCGCGACCGCCATCGAGGCGGCCGAACTCCAGGAGCGGTTGCTCTGGAAGACCGACGCCGAGGTCGACGAAGATCTCGCCGACGCGGCCAAGCGGGCCGGCGTGGCCGACGAGATCGCCG
>DNLZ01000418.1:5945-6238 GCA_003488325.1 Planctomycetaceae bacterium | reverse complement strand
CGACGAGATCGCCGACGTCGTGATGTTCGCCATGCTCCTCGCCGACCGGTTGGGCATCGATCTGGCCGAGGCGATCACCGCCAAGCTCGCGGCCAACGAGGCGAAATACCCCGTGAAGCTCGCCCGCGGCAACGCCCGCAAATACACGGACTTGCAGGGCGGCTGAACCGCAAGCCGTCGGCGGCAGGCGCCGCGACGCGGGATGAACGCCCCAGGCAGTTCCCGGAATTCCACGCGCCCCGTTGAGCGGGCGGTCGGTTGCCCCGCCGGACGGCAGTTCGCTATGATGTTCA
>DNLZ01000418.1:0-5570 GCA_003488325.1 Planctomycetaceae bacterium | reverse complement strand
ATTCCTCCGCCGCGAGCCCTTCGAGCCGTTCGTGATCCGGATGTCGAACGGCGAGGTCCACGAGATCCGCCATCCCGAATGCGCCCTAGTCATGAAGACGAAGATCATCGTCGGCTATCCCGACGACGACCGCAGCGTGACTTGCGCCCTCGTTCACGTGAACAGCATTGAAACGCAGCAGGCCAGCTGACGTCGGGCACGTTCACGGCGGCCATGCTCCCATGCTGCCCAGGGGCATCGCGGCAGGCCATGCCGGCCGCATGGCCTGAGCCGCGAGGCATTCGCATCCGAGCACGCGGCCAGAGATAATGGACCAGAGGAGCCAACCATGCCTGCATCGCCCATCGTTTCCGACCCAAACATCATGATGGGCAAGCCCGTGGTCGCGGGAACGCGCATCACTGTGGAACTCATTCTGGAAGAACTCGCTGCCGGAACATCGGCTGAAGAACTGATCGTAGGCCACCCGGCCCTCACGCCGGAGGCCATTTCGGCTGCTGTTCGATCTACCACCCTGAAGCACGAGGACTGAAAGCATGACCCGAAATCTGACAGCCATTATCCAAGCCGAGGACGATGGCTTCGTCGCGATGTGTCCGCAACTCGACGTCTGCAGCCAGGGCGACACCGTGGAGGAGGCTCGATGCCAACCTTCAGGAAGTTCTTGAGTTTTTCTTCGAGACGGCGCCGCCGGACGAAGTCTCCCGCCGGCTATCCAACGAGGTCCATGTGACTCAGTTGGAGGTTGCTATTGGGTAAGATTCGAGTTCTCTCAACCCTGCTCTCGTGCTACCCACGGGCATCGCGACAGGCCACGGCAGCCAAACGACACGACTCACCAGCGGCTGGCATCGCAGGAGATCGCGGTTGGGCAGTCGCCGGCCTTGTGGCGCGGCCAAGCGATTGCCCGCGATCGCTACAGCCGTGTCGTGGGCGTTTGTTTTCCAGCCTGATGGAGTTCGCACCCCCCATCGGTAGCTGGATATGCTCCCGCCCATGATCATCTACGCCGAGACCGTGCGGGATTTCCTTGAAGATGTCGATCTCAATCGGCTGGAGCGCCGGCTGGTCGATGGATTCGAGCGGCAGACCGGAAGCGTACCCGCGGATCGCTCCGTCTGGGCCAACGAGTACGCCCGTTTTTCAAACGCCCTCAGGCGGGCCCGCGTCGATGACGACATACAGGTCGCCATCGAATACCACGTCTCCGCAGCTGGACGCTCGCGGATCGACGTACTTCTCGCCGGCAACGACGGCGAGCGGGATAGCTGCCTCGTCCTCGAACTCAAGGCCTGGAGCGAGGCCGATGTCTCGGACATTCCCGAACTTGTCTGGTCGCCCTACGGCGGCGGCACGCTCGCCCAACACCCCTGCCTGCAGGCCCGTAAATACAAAGGCCTGATCCTTCGGTTCAATGCCGACATCAGGGACAAGGGAATCAACCTCCAGTCCGCCGCCTACCTCTTCAACCTCACCCGGCGCCGCCCGGAGCCCCTCGAGGATCCGCGCTACCGCCACATCATCGACGAATCGCGGCTGTTTCTCGCCGACGATGCCGACGAACTGTCAAAGTTCATCGAAAAACACGTCCGTCACCGCTCCCGACACGACGTGCTCTTTCTGCTTGAGAAAGGCCGAATCATCCCCGCGCCGGCGCTCGTCGAACGGGTGGCTCGGATGCTCGACGGCAACGAAGAATTCGACCTGCTCGACGCACAGAACGAAGCCTTCCAGGTGATTCGGCATGCCATTGCCGGTGTCGCGACCGCAGCGAAGCGGCAAGTATTCATCGTGCACGGCGGGCCGGGCACCGGAAAGTCGGTGATCGCCGTCCGCCTTCTTGCCGAAGTGCTCACGTCCAAGCGGCTTGGCTTCTTCATCGCTCCGAACAAAGCCTTTCGCGACACGCTCGTCGAGCAGCTCGCCCGCGGCAGCCGTGACTACCGCGAAGACGGGCAGGCGCTCTTCCAGTCGTCGTGGAGTTTTCACATGGCGGACTTCATGAAAGACCGCCTGCACGAGGTGCTCATCGTCGACGAGGCCCACCGGCTGAAGGATGAGGCCTATCAATACCGCGGCTCCAGCATGGTCGAAGACATGGTCCGGGCGGCGCGGATCAGTGTGTTCTTTCTCGACGAAACGCAGCGTGTGCAATGGAACGACTCCGGCAGCGAGCACCGCATCCGCGAGGCGGCCAAGAAGTTCAAGGCCCACGTGCATCCCCCCTTCACGCTTACCGCCCAGTTCCGCTGCGGTGGCTCCGACGGCTATCTGAATTGGCTCGACGACGTGCTCCAGATCCGCCCCACCGGCAACTTCGACAACTGGGCCCAAGACCAATACGACTTCCGCGTGTTTGACAACCCGGGGGGTCTCTATCGCGAACTCAGGTCGCGAAACGTCGAGAACAAGGCCCGGCTCGTTGCCGGATATTCGTGGGACTGGCCGACCGAGGGCCGACAGCGCCGCGGCCACGCGAAGCATGTCACGGTCGACGGCCTTTCGCTGCCGTGGAACTTCACCGGCGAGAACTGGGCTACGGCTGCCGACGGCATCGACCAGGTGGGCTGCGTGCACACGTGCCAAGGCGTTGAGTTCGATTGGCTCGGCGTACTGATCGGCCCCGATCTCCGCTTCGAAGCCGGCCGTGTCATCGGCGACCCGGACAGACGGGCCCGTACGGACAGCTCCCTGAAGGGCTGGAAGAAGGCGCTGCGGGACGCCCGAGACGATGTTGCTGCCACCGATGCGGTCTTCGCCAAGGTGCAGGCCATCATCAAGAACACCTACAAGGTCCTGCTGTCGCGGGGCCGCAAGGGGTGCTTCGTCTGGTGCGCCGACGCTGGGCTGCGGGAATACCTTCGCGACCGGCTCCGGCTTGCATCGCGGACGTTTGCGGCTCGCGCCCGCGAGACCGAGTCCTCACCCCCTGCTCCACCGTTTCGAATCGTCACGAAACCCCCGGGTCGTCGGAGCGAGGACTGGGTGCCGGTGTACGACCTTCAGGTCGCGGCCGGCGGCTTCGGCCCGTCGTCACCAGCGGATTGCCTCGGGTGGGTCGAATCACCCACGGGCCTCCGCCCGGACGAGCGGCACTTCGCGGCCCGGGTTTATGGCCGTTCGATGGAGCCGCTCATTCCCGACAACGCCATCTGTCTCTTCCGATCCGACGTGGCCGGCAGCCGTAACGGAAAAATCCTGCTCGTGCAGCATCATGTGATCAGCGACCCAGAGAATGGTGGTTCGTACACCGTCAAGAAATATCGCTCCCTGAAGGTGCGGGACGCGGATGCCGGCGGCGAAGACGCATGGACCCACGCCGCCATCCAACTCGTGCCGATGAACAAGCACTTTCAGCCGATCTGGATCAATCCGGATCAGGTCGAAGACCTGCGGGTTGTGGCCGAGTTCATCTGCGTGTTGCAGTGAGTGACACACGCCGCCGGCGCCAGGAACCCCGCTTGGGATGGCCGCCAGCCGATACCATGCCACCCGATGGCGGTGACCCTGCCCACTCTCGCTGCCGCGTCGGCGTGCCGCTCGCCTCGCGCATGGACCCGAGCATACCCGCTCCCACGAGGGGATCACGAGGCGGGATGTTCTCACGATCGAACCATCCTTATGCTCGTCTCTCGGGCGGTGTGACGACGGCCGTCGACATGGAGGGGCTTTCATGTGGCAACGCGACGGCAGGCTCGCATCGCGCGATCTCGACCGGTTCCTTGTCGCGGTCGAATGGCTGGAGCCGCGGCGGTGCCTCTCGGCAGTCGTGCCTTTCTCCATCCGCGCACGACCGCAGCCGGGCCAGCATGAATCGCCCCCGCTGGTCGCGGCGGTCACGGCCGACCGCGGACCTGATGTCGTACGTCGATCGCCCCGCACGACGGACACCGCGGCTCCCCGTGTGGTCGGCGTAACGCTTCCAGCTGCACGCCTCTATCCGGCCGACGCTTCGATCCGTATCGGCCTTCGATTCAGCGCGCCCGTCAAGGTCGAGCCGTCCGATCCAGTCGGGCTACCCTCGCTGCCCATGACCGTCATGGGCCGGTCACTGATCGCTCCGCTCCGTCATGGCGCGGGCACGAGACGCTTGACGTTCACGTTGAGCGTACCGGCAGGAATCGATGGACCGGTCGAGAACGCCGGGCCGATCACGCTGCCGCCGGGGACGGTGCTGACCGATGCCACGGGGCGCGAGGCAACGCTCGATCTCCCGACAAACGTCGCCACGACGCTTCGGCAGATTCACGTCGATGGCGTGGCTCCCCGAGTGGTCGAATTCGGTGAGCCAGCCCTCAATGCATCGGGCCGAGCTGTCACGATCGTCGCCCGGACGAGCGAGCCGGTTCAGGTGCGTGGCGTCCCCGTGATCCGCGCCCTCGTGGGAGGGACGCTCCGCTCACTGCGTTACGTGTCCGGAACGGGAACGGACAGGCTGTCATTCGCCTATCGTTCACAAAAGAGCCTCCAGTCCAGCAGCATCGTGCCGGAGTTCGCGATCCGGCTTGACGCCCAGGCGGCGATCCGCGATCGCGCCGGGAATGCCTATCGATCCACTGGCTCCGTGGAGGGCGACGTCACCCGCGACGGCGGTGCCGCATCCGAGGAAACGATGCACCTGCTCGATGGCCTCACCTTGGCACGCGTCCGATCGACAACCACGAACGAACACGGGCACTACGCCTTCGAAGCCGCTCCCTCCGGGCGGTACATCGTCGTCGGCGAGGGCAGCCTCGGCGGCGTGACGACCCCGGTGAACGTCATGAGCGGCGGCATCAGCACCGTGAATCTCGAGTCCCTCGGCAACGAGGTCTTCGACCCGATCGCCATCGATTCAAGACCGTGCTGCGAGCCGGGTGTCGGCGTGTACGTCATCGATGACCCGGCGGATGGGCGGGGAATCTATCCCGTCGACATGCAAGCGGCTCGGGAAGGGACTTCGGCCATCGTGAATGCGGTGCGGGATGCGGGCGCTCTGCCCTATCGCGTCGTCAATCGCATCTCGGGCTTGGACGCGCGGCAACATGTCGACTTCGTGCTGTTCGTGCTCCCGTGGGCAAACACCTATCGGCTCGTGAGTTGTACGGATGGCCGGATCCTGGATGCGAAGTGGATCGACGAAACGCCGCTGACCGAGTACCTGACGAGCGGCATCCTCGAGCACCTCGACCTGTCGACGGCGGGGGACGCACCGGCCGCCGTGGACGGCACCGACACATTTCACGACCTTGCGGGTGGGCCGCACCACCGGCATGTCGCGACGACGTCGTCCGAGCTTTTCCTCGGAGGCCTACTCGTCTACGGAGCGTTCGAAGGCCGACACGGAATCCTGTTCGGACGCGAAAGCGACGCGGTGATCGAGCGCGTCACGCTCGTCGCCGAGGACTACACGGGCGTCGACGTCGACGGACGCCCCGGCACGACGGTCGTCTTTCTCGGGTGCGATGCGTTGGGTGTGTGGCAGAAGGTGGAAGTCGGCGTCGTTCGGCCGAACGCGCAGGCCGAGCCGGGAGTCGTGATCGATTCGGCGCAGCATGGGCTCGTGCGTGTCGAGGCCGTCGTGCTCATCA
>DNLZ01000040.1 GCA_003488325.1 Planctomycetaceae bacterium | reverse complement strand
ACGGCGGCCGTGCACCGGCTCGACGAGGCAGGTATCGGCTCGATCGGTCTCGGCCTCGGGTCCGAGGCGGGTGGCCTGGCGCGCCTCTTCCCGCGCTCCGTCACCGGAATTCCGCCGGCGCGGCTCGTGGACCATCTCGGCGTCCTGCTCGAATCGACGCTCGCCGTCCTGCCAGGCGTCCGCTGACCGCGAATCGGCCGTGCGCCGTGACGTCCGGACCAAGGCCGAAGCGCCGGGACCGGACGACCGTAGAGAAGGCGGCACCCAGCCGAGCCACGACACACGACCGGAGGACACGCCCATGCCGACCAGCATCGACGAGGTGAAGGGGTTTCTCGACGAATATGACCTGCGCTACATGGTCGATGAGTCGGCCGGCGTGATCCTCATCGGCTTCGGCTGCGATCCCGACGAGACGACATACCGCGACAACGACGGCGACGCCCATGTGAAAGTCGTCATCGAGGTGATGGAGGAGGGGGGATTTCTGCGGGTCGCGGCCCCCTTCGCCTGGAAACTCGATGCCTGCATCCACCGCGCGGCCGTGCTCGGCGTCCTGCCGGCCCTGCAGGGGCGTTACAAGATGCTGCGCTTCGACCACGACCCGCAGGATGGCGAGCTGCAGCCGAACGTGGAACTCGCCCTGGAGGATGCGTCGCTGACGTCGGATCAGTTTCATCGTGCCGTGCAGGCGGTTCTCCGTGGCATCCAGCGCTTCGACCCCGTGATCCGTCGTGCCATGCAGACGGGAGAGGTGGCGCTCGAGATCCTCGACGAGCGCACGCGACGCAGCTCGTCCGCCAGACGCCTGGCCGCATTGGAGGAGGAGGCCGGCGGCAGCGAGGAACTCGCCCGGGTGATCTCGGGTGAGGGGCCGGCCGTGGATGACGACGAGGCGAAGGCCATCTTCGAGCGCATCTTCGGCATCGGCGGGGAAGAGACGGAGCCGCGTGCCGGTGCATGCGACAGCCGGGATGGCGAGCCGGGAGGCGTCGATCGTGGAGACGACGACGGGGAGGACGGCGAGGCTCGGAAGGCCGGATGACGCAGGGCGAGCCCTGACGCGCGGGACGATCCGGCGCGTAGAGCGAGGAGTCGAGGCCGGATCGCGAACGCACGACGACACCCAGAGGAGGCACGAGCATGGCGAAGACACTCGAGGACATCGAACTGATCCTGACGGGCCACGGGTATCCGTGTCGCCGCGACCAGGATGCGTGCGTGAAGACGGAGATTCCGACGCGGGCCTACAAGAACGTGGCGGGGGCGCGGTCGATCACGGTCCACCTCGCCTTCGACCAGGCGAACGGCTGTCTGACGGTCGATGCCCCGTGGGCGTTCGACAGTCGCCTGGCGACCCACAAGGAGGCGATGTACGCCTGCCTCATGGCGGCATCGGCCGAGACGCCGCTCGTGAAGACGCAGCTCCATCCGGCCGACGGCGAGGTGCGGCTGCGGGTGGATCACTTCGCCGGCACCGACGGCGTGCCGGCCGAGGGTGTGCTCAAGTCGCTGTCCCTGATCCCCGTGTTCGCGGATCGCTGGTATCCGCACATCAAGGACGCGATGGAGAAGGGCGACTTCGACCCGAGCAAGCCCGCGAAGTCGGAGCCCGAGTCCCCGAGGACCTCGCTCGTCGCGGTCTGCGAGCGGGCCGGTGGCATCAACAGGGTGAAGGCCCTCCTGCGCATCCGTTCGCGCGATCGACGCGATGACGGGACCGGGTGACCGCCGCGGCGGTCACGGGCTTTTGGATGCGGGTGCCGGCTCGGGCGGCGGGAGCGCCGCGAAGATGTCCCAGCGGCGCTCCACCGCGGCGGCATCCGGGATCCCGTCATGGACCCAGAGGGCGTACCGCAGCCGCAGCGTGTCGCCGTCGGCCACCGTCACGGGATCATCGAGGCTCAGGCAGCAGCCCATCCAGCCGTCGTCCCGCACGTGGAACGCGGTGGGATGCCGCGGATTGCCGGGGTGGTTGAAGATCGCGATGCCCCCGAACCCGTCGGCGTCATTCGTGATCCGGCCGGCGTAATCGCACCAGGCTGCGGGCCGGCGGAAGACCTCCTGCTCGTTCCGTTCGCCCGCGGAGTTGAGGATCCGGCCACCGCCGTCGTGCACGCCGATGCTCCGCGCCATGCGCACGCCGATCGGGCCGAAGCCGGTCGCGCCGAAGGTCAACGACCGGCCGGGCGGCGGCGTGAACTCGAGATCGACCACCAGCAGCCAGTCACCCGGGCCGGCGATCGGCCGCACCTCCGTCCTCCGCCGCTCGATCGCGACGATGGTGCCATCGGCGGCGTCGAGCCAGTGGTTCACGACGCGCAGCGATGCCGCGTCGGCACCATCGACGTGCGCGTCACGTGGGATCTCGACGGTGACGATGCGGCCCTGGCGCTTCGCCCGGTCGCCCCAGAAGTCGATCCCGTCCACCGCGTTGTGGGAGATCCACGCGCTCGTGTGGTGCGAGTGACCGACCGGGTCGTGCGGATGCCCCATGCGGGTGAGGCTCGGCTCGTGCGAGGAGCGGAGCGGATACCAGAAGGGCCTCATCGCGCGCGGGTCGTGATGGAGCGCGACGAGCTCGCGGTCGTCGAGCCGGAACGACGTCACCTCCCCGGGGAGCGGCACCGCCTGCACCCGCGGCACCAGCGGCTCTGCGGCAAAGCACGACGGCACCGCGGTGAGGATGACGAGCGCGGCCACGACCGGAGCCGGCATGGTGCCCCGCCCGCATGCTCGCCGTCCCACGGCCGCGCTCCTGGCACGCGCTCGAGGCGCCTCCCCGCCGGGCGCCCGCTTCGCGTGCGATTCGATACCTCCGCACCACCCGGTGAATATGATGGACGGCGGTGGTGAGAGCCAGAGGGCGTCGGGCTGGCAGGGCCCCGGACCTCGGAGGATGGTGCGCATGAACTGTGGACGCGTCCGTCACACGGCGGCCGGGACTCCGGTCGTCGCGTTCATCGGCATGGCGATCGCGGCGTCCCTGCCGCCGGCCGCGTCGGCGGCGCCGCCGTCCTATTCGAGCGACGTGCGACCACTTCTCGAGCGGTACTGTGGCGAATGCCACGTCGGCGACTCGCCGGCCGGCGGGGTCGGCTTCGATCGCCTCACGGAGGCGGCCGCACGGACCACCGAGCGGGCGAGCTGGCAGAAGGTGCTGCGTCAGGTCGAGGCGTCGGTCATGCCCCCGGCCGATGCCGCGCAGCCCACCGCCGAGGAGCGCGGCACGATCGCCCGCTGGATCGGGGAGTTCGCCCTCGTGCCCGACTGTTCGACGGGCGAGCGGCCCGGCCGCGTGACGCTCCGGCGGCTCAACCGCGCGGAATACGACAACACGATCCGGGATCTCTTCGGCGTGAAGGTGCGGCCCGCTGCCGACTTCCCCGCCGACGACATCGGCTATGGATTCGATTCGATCGGCGACGTGCTCACGCTGCCGCCGGTGCTGCTCGAGCGCTACCTGGCGGCGGCCGAGGAGATCGTCCGCGAGGTGGTGTTCATCGCCGACGAGGACAATGCCGAGGTCCGCCGGTTTCCCGGCAGGACGCTCGCGTCCCAGGGGGAGGTGACGGGCGACTTCGAGTCGCCCGCGACGGCCGAGTATCTCATCCGCGTGCAGGCGGCGGGCGACCAGGCCGGGCCCGAGCCCGCGCGGATGGCGGTGAGGATCGATGGGAAGGAGAACCGCACGTTCGACGTGCCGAACCGGCGGGGCGACCTGCGCGACTACGAGGTGCGGCTCGAGGTGCCGGCCGGCCGGCACACGGTCGCGGCCGCCTTTCTCAACGACTATTACCGGCCCGCCGATCCCGACCCGAAGAATCGCGATCGCAATCTCCACGTCGAGCGGATCGAGGTGGTCGGTCCGATCGGCCTCGCCCCCGAGCGTTTTCCGGAGCCGCATCGGCGATTCTTCAAGGTGCCGATCGATCCGGCGGCCGACCCTGCGACCCAGCGGGCGACGGTGCGGGCGCTCGTGACGCCGTACGTCTCGCGCGCGTTTCGTCGCAAGTCACTTCCGGAGGAGCTCGACGCGCTCATGGGCCTCTTCGACGCGGCCCGCGCGCGGGGGCAGAGTCCCGAGGAGGCGGTGCGGGTCGTTCTCTCGGGGCTGCTCGTCTCCCCGTCGTTCCTGTTTCGCATCGAGGCCGATCCTCCCGCGGGCGCCGTGCGCGATCTCGACGACGTGGAACTCGCATCGAGGCTCTCCTACTTCCTCTGGAGCAGCATGCCGGACGACGATCTCTTCCGCACCGCTGCGGCGCAGCAGTTGCACACCGACGAGCAGCTCGTCGCGGCCGCCCGGCGGATGCTCGGCGATCCGAAGGCCCGGGCGCTCGTCGACAACTTCGCGGGCCAGTGGCTCCAGCTGCGGTCGCTCGACACGTTCGCGCCCGACGCCAAGCGGTTTCCGGATTTCGACGAGCCGCTGCGGCGGGCGATGCGGCGCGAGACGGAGGAGTTCTTCCGGGCGATCGTGGTGGAGGACCGCAGCATCCTCGAGTTCCTCGACGCCGACTCCACGTTCGTCAACGCCCGGCTCGCCAGGCACTACGGGATCACGGACGCGAAGCTGCCCGAGAACGACCCCGATGCGTTCGTGCGGGTGTCGGTGGATCGCGCCACGCGGGGCGGGCTGCTCGGCCAGGCGTCCATCCTCGCGGTGACGAGCAATCCCACGCGCACGAGCCCGGTGAAGCGTGGCAAGTGGATCCTCGAGAACCTCTTCGCCGCGCCTCCGCCCCCGGCGCCGCCGAACGTCCCGCTGCTGCCCGAGGGCACCGAGCAGAAGCCGCTCACGGGCACGCTGCGGCAGAGGATGGAGCAGCATCGCGCCGACCCCGGCTGCGCCGCGTGCCACCGGCTGATGGATCCGCTCGGGTTCGGTCTCGAGAACTACGATCCGGTCGGAGGGTGGCGGACGACGGACGGGGAGAGCGCGATCGACGCGTCGGGCGAGCTGCCGGACGGCCGCACCTTCCGCGGTCCCGGCGAGCTCAAGGCGCTGCTCAAGGAGCGCGAGCACGACTTCCGGCGGTGCCTCGCCGAGAAGCTCCTCACCTACGCCCTGGGACGTGGCCTCGAGTGGTACGACGCCTGTGCGGTCGAGCGGATCGCCGCGCGGTGCCGCGAGGGAGGCGATCGGTTCTCCGTCCTCGTGGCCGAAATCGTGAAAAGTCCGGCATTTCGCCAGCGGGAGGCGCCAGCGGGCCGATAAGGAACGCAGGGCCGCTCCCGCGGGAAACCCGCGGGAATGTGGTGGGACCCGCGGTGTTCGTGGCGTAGAATTGAGGTCGGATCAGGCCCGGGCGCGTTCCGCGGGTCGGGTGCTTCATCGCGACGACGAGGTGAACCCATGGCGGCGGTGCTCTCGAGGCGGACGGTTCTTCGGGGCATGGGAACGGCGGTCTCGCTGCCGCTCCTCGAGGCGATGCTGCCCGCCCGCGGCGCGGCGGCGTCGACGGCCGCCCATCCCGTGCGGATCGGCTTTCTCTACGTGCCCAACGGCAAGCACATGCCCGACTGGACGCCCGCGACCGAGGGGTCGGGCTACGAGATGCCGTGGATTCTCGAGCCGCTCGCACCGCACCGCGATCGCTTCAGCGTGATCAGCGGGCTGGCGCACATGAAGGCCAACGCCAACGGCGACGGGGGTGGCGACCACGCCCGCGCCCTCACCACCTTCCTGACGGGGATGCAGGCGAAGAAGACGTTCGGGGCCGACATCCGCGCCGGTGTCTCGGTCGACCAGCTCGCGGCCGGCCATCTGGGCCGGCAGACCCGCTTCCCGTCGCTCGAGATCGGGGCCGACGCGGGCGGTCAGTCGGGCAACTGTGATTCCGGATACAGCTGCGCCTACTCGGCGAACATCGCCTGGAAGAGCGAGACGCAGCCGATCCCCAAGGAGACCAACCCCCGGCTCGTCTTCGAGCGGCTCTTCGCCGACGGTCGTCCCGGGGAGACGGAGACGCAGCGTGCCGAGCGCCGCGCGGCCCACAAGAGCATCCTCGACTTCGTCGTCGCCGATGCCCGGCGGCTCGAGGGCAGGCTCGGCGGGGCCGACCGACGCAAGCTCGACGAGTACCTCACGGCCGTGCGCGAGATCGAGCGGCGGATCGAGAACGCGGGGAAGGGTCAGGATGCCGCGGCGCTCGCCGCGCAGCGGCCCGAGGGCGTGCCCGCGGACTACGAGGCGCACCTGCGTCTGCTCGCCGACGTGCTCGTGCTCGCGTGGCGCACCGACACGACGCGGGTCTCGACGTTCGTCTTCGCCAACGAGGGAAGCAACCGCAGCTACGCGTTCATGGACGTGCCGGAGGGGCACCACGACCTCTCGCACCACGGCAACGATGCCGCGAAGCAGGAGAAGATCCGGCGGATCAACCGCTTCCACGTCACGCAGCTCGCCTACTTCCTCGACGCGCTCGCGGCGGTGCGCGAGGGGGACGGCACGCTCCTCGACCACTCGATGATC
>DNLZ01000039.1:3859-4119 GCA_003488325.1 Planctomycetaceae bacterium | reverse complement strand
CACGAACGAAATCATCACGGATGAATCTCCCTTGAGAGGTATGAGTCAGATATTCACACGGATAGCACGAGACGCCCCGGCCCACGTCGTCGTGTCGCAGGGTGGACACCAGGACCTTCCGGCATGATCCTGCCGGAGGTCGTTCCCAGAAGTTGCAACACGGTTACGCCAAAGTCCAGAAAAAAGCGCGCAAAGTGCCCAAATTCACGAAATACTGGGTGTGCAAAAACCGTGCCACAAACACTGAATCAGCTTAGGGA
>DNLZ01000039.1:3629-3833 GCA_003488325.1 Planctomycetaceae bacterium | reverse complement strand
TGCTCCGCCGGCGCGACTCGCCCGCCGCCTTGTCCGGGAGGCGAGGGGGCGAACGGGACAGGCACGAGCCAGTTCCTGTCCGAGCGTGGCGTACGCTTCCCAGCGTGCGAATGCGGGTCAGTGCACCGGGAGACGAGCCACTGGGCATCGACGCTGACTCCGAGGAGCTGGGGCTGCTCGTGCTTCCTCCCGGGTTCGCACGCC
>DNLZ01000039.1:1606-3531 GCA_003488325.1 Planctomycetaceae bacterium | reverse complement strand
CATTTCCCGCTGGTTCAATCGAGCAGACGCGGTTCCGCCGGAGCGACTCGCCCGCCGCGTTGTCTGGGAGGCGAAGGGGGCGAACGGGACAGGCACGAGCCAGTTCCTGTCCGAGCGTGGCGTACGCTTTCCAGCGTGCAAATGCGGGTCAGTGCACCGGGAGACGAGCCACTGGGCATCGACGCTGACTCCGAGGAACTGGGGCTGCTCGTGCTTCCTCCCGGGTTCGCACGCCTGGAGGCGTACGCCACTTGGGGCACGGGGACGTCCATGGGTGCGTGGGGCCCACGCCCGGCGCGTCGTGGTGCCGGACATTTTCCCGACCGGCCGGCACATCTGCTGGATGCCCGTCGCCGGTCACGGCCGCCTGCTCAGGCCCGCTGGCCCGACGGCCGTTCCTCGTCTCCGAACGCCTCGTAGCGCGAGACGTATCCCGGCTGCCTGGCCCGGACGAGCTCCGACTCGTACTCCTGCACGATGCGGCGTTCGATCAGTTCGCGGCACGCGGCATTGATGGGATGCGCGATGTCGGCGTAGAGCCGCGTCCGACCGCCCTCGTCCCTCGGCACGGCTCCCTCCACCCTCCCGCCGCACTGGTTGCAGTAGGACGCACGAAGAGGATTCTTGAAGCCGCAGGACGGGCAGTGTCCACAGAGCTTGCGGCTCGGCATCGCCACGAACGGCCCGCTCGGACCGCCGATGACCTTGAGGTCACGCACCACGAAGGCCCCGTCGATCGTGATCGAGCAGAACGCCAGGAGGCGTTCCGCCCCGTTCTCGACGAGCTTGATGCGAACCTCCGTGATCTGCATGGCTCACCCTCCGCCTCCGACCGGCAGTCGCACGGCACGCACGAATGGCCACCGTGCCTCCCCGGCGGGGGCGTGGCGTGCGGCGAGCCGTGAGGCGAGCGTCTGCGCCTCGGCGAACGTCCGGGTGAGTGCGAAGCAGGCGCTGCCGCTGCCCGTGAGCCGCGGCGCGATCGCCCCCGCCTCCGCGAGTGCGGCGAGCGAGTCATCGACATCGGCGCACAAGCCCCGCGCGGGTGGCTCGAGATCGTTGTGCAGGAGGGGCCAGACGTCGCGCCACCGTTCCTCGGCGAGCGCCACGGCCAGCCGCCGGGCGTCTCCGGCGCGGGAGGCCGTGTCCACGTGTTTTTCGCCCCACGCGCGATACACCGCAGCGGTCGACAGCGGCGTTCCCGGCCAGACGATCACCGCCGCCAGTGCCGGCAGGCCCGCGACCCGCTCGACGTGCTCCCCCCGTCCGGAAGCGATCGCGGCACCACCGGCGAAGAACCACGGGACGTCGCTCCCCACGGTCGCGCCGATGTCGGCGAGGCGCTCAAGCGGCCAGTCGAGACCCCAGAGGCGGGCCACGCCCCGGATGGCCGCGGCCGCGTCGCTCGATCCGCCGCCGAGTCCGGCGCCGGCGGGGATCGCCTTGACGAGATCGCACGCGAGGGCCGGTTCGACGCCGGCTCGGGCGGCCACCGCACGGATCGCCCGCACGACCAGATTGCGGTCGTCCGTCGGAATGTCGTCGGCGACTCCACAGCCACCGTCATGGAGCACGAGGTGAATGCCGGGGACGGCCGAAGGCCGCAGGACGAGCGTATCCGCCACCGACACGGCCACCATGAGCGACTCGATCGCGTGGTAGCCGTCGGCCCGGCGACCGAGAACGGCGAGCGAAAGATTGAGCTTGGCCGGAGCGGCGATCGTGATCGTCGCGGCAGGAGTCGTCGTCTGCATGCGCCTGCGTCCGTCACACGATCCGTCGGTACGATTCGTCGGGAACGTCCGAAGGGCCCGCGGGACGACGAACCTTCACCGGTTCCTCGCCGCCGACCTGAACTCCCCCCAGCACCCGCGGCACTCTAGTGATGGAGGCCCGGAGGGTCAATCAGCGACGACCATGCGCCC
>DNLZ01000039.1:0-1167 GCA_003488325.1 Planctomycetaceae bacterium | reverse complement strand
GCGTTTCCACCGATTGGCCACGTGGACAGAGGCCATGGAAGGTTCTGTCCCCGGACAGCTAACGCCAGGTCGACACGAAGGACAGCGTGACGAGGGCGAGAACGAGACCGATCGCGACGAGCACGGCCAGCAGGATGGAGATGCTGCGTCCCGCCGAGAGATCGTCCCTGATCATCTCCATCCGCGCCGGCTTGTCGAAGGATCGGTTCCACACCGGGAACGCCTGTTCGTCATAGACCCAGGCGGTCCGTTCCTCGAGGCGTTTTTCGCTCATGGTGTCCGTGGGGGCGTCTGTTGGGGGGCGTCTGCGGATGGGTGCGGAGGACGCGGGGGAGATTCACCCGCGGACGCGATATCATCGACCGTCCTGCAGGAATCTAGTCGGCTCCGGCACCCGCCGCCAGTCCCGTTCGACCCGGCGCGAATCGGCGGGCCGACCCCCGCAGGCGACTGATCCGTGATCGAGCCCACCATCATTCCGCCCGTTGTATCGCCGACCGGGTCACTGCCCGAGGGGGAAGCCCGCGCGCACCTGCTCGACCCGGACGCCGATCTGACGGGCTGGCTGGCGGTCCGCGGACATCCCGCCTGGCGGTCCCGGGCGATCCTGCGCTGGGCGCTCGCGCGACGGGCCGCGTCGTTCGAGTCGATGACCGATCAGCCGGCCGCCCTGCGCCGGGACCTCGCCGCCGCGTTCACGATCCGGTCGGCGACCGTCGCCGTTCATGATCGGGCGGAGGACGGGACGGAAAAGCTCCTGCTCGCGCTCGCCGACGGCCAGCGGATCGAGTGTGTCCTGCTGCGGGGCGGGGGCGATCCCGCGGCGGGAGACGACGACGGGGAGTCCCGGACCGAACGGATCACCGCCTGCATCAGCTCGCAGGTCGGCTGTGCGATGGGCTGCGTGTTCTGCGCCAGCGGGATCGACGGCGTGGTGCGCAACCTCACCGCCGGCGAGATCCTCGAACAGCTCGTGCATCTGACGGCGCTCCTGCCGGCGGACGAGCGCATCAGCCACGTCGTGGTGATGGGGATGGGAGAGCCGCTCGCGAACCTCGACCGGCTCCTGGTCGCGCTCGAGCGAACGCAGGATCGCGACGGGTTCGGCATCTCGCCGCGGCGGATCACGATCTCGACCGTCGGCCTGCCGGCGGCCCTCGACCGGCT
>DNLZ01000464.1:5071-5259 GCA_003488325.1 Planctomycetaceae bacterium | reverse complement strand
CCCCGCCGTGGCGGGCAGGTCGACATCGAGGATGTCGGCGCACGTTGCCAGGAGGTCGATCTGGCCGACGAGTGCGTCGGTGACGGTTCCCGCGGCCACGCATGCGGGCCAGCGTACGAGGAAGGGCACGCGATGCCCTCCCTCGTACAGGTCGGCCTTGTGGCCTCGGTAGATCCCGCTCGGGGCGT
>DNLZ01000464.1:1736-4662 GCA_003488325.1 Planctomycetaceae bacterium | reverse complement strand
AGTTCGTCGAGCGCGTCGAGCATCCGGCCGATGTCGGCGTCGACCTGCTTCACGAAGTCGGCATAGGCGTTGATGCCGCTCGAGCCCTGCCACTCCTTTTCCGGCAGGATCGGCGTGTGCGGGGCCGCCAGCGGCACGTAGGCGAAGAAGGGCGTCCCGGACCGCGCGGCTGCGGCCCGCTCGCGCATGAAGCCGATCAGACGCTCGGTGATCCCCCGCTGCACGTCGATCGCCTCGAAGTCGGGACCGGCAGGCCCGGGACGATGAAACGCCTTCGTCGCCGTGCACGCCTCGGTCGCCAGCCGATCTCGGATCCAGACGTACGGGACCATGTCGAGCGAGGCCGCGATGCCATAGAAGTGGTCGAACCCGTGGTCGAGCGGGCCGTCGGTGATGGGACTCGCCCAGTCCACATGCGGGCCGTCGGCGAACGGCCGGCCGAAGTCACCGCCGTCGTCCGCGATCCGGCCGTCCACGAGGGGCCAGTCGAGGCCGAGGTGCCACTTCCCGATCACGGCGGTGTGATAGCCGTGCGACTTGAGGAGGCCGGCCACGGTGAGGCGATCGCGGGCGATGAGCGGGCGAGAGAAGCCGCCCAGCACGCCGCTCTGCAGCCGCGTTCGCCAGTGGTAACGGCCCGTCAGGAGGCTGTAGCGCGTGGGGGTGCACACGCCGCTCGACGTGTGCGCGTCGGTGAACCGCATCCCTTCCCGGGCCAGGCGGTCGATGTGGGGCGTGGCGATCTTCGCAGCGGGGTTATTGGCGGCGACGTCGCCATACCCGAGGTCGTCGGCGAGCACGACCACGATGTTGGGCCGGTCCGCCGCGGGACGGTCGGCCGCCAGACACCGCGCAGGTGCGGGGAGCACCGAGGCGAGGGCGCACGCGGCGGCGAGGCGGGCCCTCGTCATCGGTCGGCTCGGAGTCGGCGGCATGAGGCGTGGGGGGGAGCGTTTTGGGCTGCGTCACCCCCGGCAGGGGCTCGTCTGTCCCGTTCCCGAGCCCGCGAGTATATTCCCCGCAGGCGGCGCCGACCCTGTTTTTCCAGCCCGCCAGCCGTCTTTCCCGATTCGTTTCCCCCCCGCCCCGGCGCCCCGCAGGTAGTCCCCTCCATGGATCTGACAAAGCTTCGCAACATCGGCATCAGTGCCCACATCGACTCCGGCAAGACGACGCTCTCCGAGCGCATCCTCTACTACGCCGGCCGCATCCACCGCATCCAGGAGGTGAAGGGGGATGGGGACGGGGCGACCATGGACTACATGGACCTCGAGCGCGAGCGGGGCATCACGATCACCTCGGCCGCCACGAGCGTGCGGTGGGGCGACTGCGACATCAACCTCATCGACACGCCGGGCCACGTCGATTTCACCGTCGAAGTGGAGCGCAGCCTCCGCGTGCTCGACGGCGCGATCCTCGTGCTGTGCAGCGTGGGCGGCGTGCAGAGCCAGTCGATGACGGTCGATCGCCAGATGAAGCGCTACAAGGTGCCGCGGCTGGCGTTCGTCAACAAGATGGACCGCACGGGCGCGAATTACGAGCGGGTGGTGCAGCAGCTGCGCGACAAGCTCGGGGCCGACGCCGTGCCGATGCAGATCCCGATCGGCAAGGAGGACAAGCTCCAGGGCGTGATCGACCTCGTGAAGATGAAGGCCTACTACTTCGACGGCGACAACGGCGAAAACGTGCGCGAGGAGGCGATCCCGGCCGACTACCAGACGAAGGCGGCGGAGGCCCGGCACGCGATGCTCGAGAGCCTCACGATGTACTCCGACACGCTCATGGAGAAGGTGCTCTCCGAGGAGCCGGTCACGGAGGACGAGATCCACGCCGTGGTGAAGAACGCCGTCCAGAGCCAGAGCATCACGCCCGTCTTCTGCGGCTCGGCCTACAAGAACAAGGGCGTGCAGCTGCTGCTCGACGCCGTCGTGCGCTACCTGCCCAATCCGCTCGAGCGGAAGGTGATCGCGAAGAAGTGGGACAAGGCCGACGAGACCTTCGGCCTCGAGGCGAGCCCCGCCAAGCCGCTCGTCGCGATGGCCTTCAAGATCGTGGACGACCCGTACGGCCAGCTCACGTTCATGCGCATCTACCAGGGCGCGATGAAGAAGGGCGAGACCTACATCAACCAGCGCACGAGCAACAAGCAGCGGTTCAGCCGCATCGTGCGGATGCACGCCGACAAGCGCGAGGAGATCGAGAGCGCCGACGCCGGCGACATCGTGGCCGTGATGGGTGTCGATGCCGCCAGCGGCGACACCTACGCCGCGGAGGCGAAGTATTGCACGCTCGAGAGCATGTTCGTGCCGGAGCCCGTGATCAAGATGGCGATCACGCCCACCAACCGCGACGGCCTCGACAAGCTCGGCAAGGCGCTCCAGCGGTTCACCCGCGAGGATCCCACGTTCCGCGTCGCGACCGACGACGAGACGGGCGAGACCGTGATCGCGGGGATGGGCGAGCTGCACCTCGACATCTACGTCGAGCGCATCCGTCGCGAGTTCAAGGTGGAGGTGGAGGTCGGGGCCCCGAAGGTGAGCTACCGCGAGGCGCCCACCCGGAAGACCGCCTACGACTACAAGCACAAGAAGCAGACGGGCGGCTCAGGCCAGTACGCCCACATCATCGGCGAGCTCGAGCCCCTGCCCGACGATTCACCGGAAAACTTCATCTTCGAGGACAACGTCGTCGGCGGCCGTGTGCCACGCGAGTACATCCCGTCGGTGGAGAAGGGGTTCCGGGCGGTGCTCGACAAGGGCCCGATCGCGGGCTTCCCGATCGTGGGCGTGAAGGCGTCGCTCGTGGACGGCTCCTATCACGACGTCGACTCCAGCGACATGGCCTTCCAGATCTGCGCCCGGGCCGGTTTCCGCGAGGCGTTCCTGGAGACGAAGCCCGTGCTCCTCGAGCCGATCATGAAGATGGA
>DNLZ01000464.1:1177-1418 GCA_003488325.1 Planctomycetaceae bacterium | reverse complement strand
AGGTGCCGGCCGACTTCCAGGGGCCGGTGACGGGCGAGCTCAACAAGCGCCGCGGGCTGATCATCTCCACCGAGACTGTGGGCAACACGTCCACGATCATCGCCGAGGTGCCGCTGGCGGAGACGTTCGGCTACTCGACCGACCTGCGGAGCATGACGCAGGGCCAGGGCGTCTTCACGATGGAGTTTTCGAAGTACCGGCCGACGCCCGGCAACATCCAGAAGGAAATCATCGAGGCCCG
>DNLZ01000464.1:0-852 GCA_003488325.1 Planctomycetaceae bacterium | reverse complement strand
CTCGTCGGGGCGAAGTGACGTTGGCGGGCACCGAACAACGCGGTGCAACGATCACGGAAGATCTTCGCGGAGCGCCTCGAGTTCCGCGATCGCCTCGAAGTCCTTCGGGCGGCCTGCAGCGCGCTTGAGCGATATCAGCTTCGACAACGACACGACACGGCAGTTCACGCCGAACACGTGGAGTGCGACCGTGTCGTCGAGGAGATCGTCGTAGCCGCCACCGCCGACCACTTCTCCGAGAAAGTCGACAGGGCCTGCCGTTGTGTCGAGCGTGAAGTTGAGGCCGGCCGTGATCGTGGCTGCGTCGAAGCGAAAGGGGAGTCCGGGTGGAGCACCACGGAGCGTGGGTTGGAACCGAGCCATCACGTCCGCAAGGCGGGCGATCGTCTCTGGATCACGGGCGTACACGCAGTCGATGTCGAAGGTCACGCGTCCCGCACCATGAGCGATGCCGGCCATCCCGCCCACGATGATGAAGCGGACACCGCCGCGCACCAGTTCGCCGATCAGGCGGGGTAGATCCGTCATCGAGCGCGGATGCCCTCGCGGCCGGCGCGACGAAATGCCTCGACGGCAGCCTGTCGCTCCATCACGTCGCGAAAGCGTTGCTCGGGCGTGCGGGTAAGTTGTCGCCGAAGCAGCGAGCGATCGACATCGCGCTGGTACAGCCGGATGATGGCATCAACGGTGTCGCCTGACGGCGGTAGTGATTCGGAAGGCATGATCGTCTGACTCGTACAGAACAGTCGCGGGTTCGCGGCCCTTCAATCAAGAATAGCAGGCCGGCATGGAGGTGAGAGGAATCTCGCTGATAAGCGGCCATGCCGCGCGGATCGAGTCCCGCAAGAAGCA
>DNLZ01000248.1:4426-9929 GCA_003488325.1 Planctomycetaceae bacterium | reverse complement strand
GACACACGTATCTCGGATGCGCCCGAGCAGGCTGTGGAACACGTCTGCCCGAGCAGGATGCGAGGAGTGCCGACCGGGGAAACCCTCGGCGTTTCCACCGGTCGGCCACGTGGCCAAAGGCCATGGAAGGCTTTGTCCACGGACAGCGAGGGCACGTCTTGCGGGGGTGGAGCGACGCCGCGGCGGTGGTCAGCCTGACGCCAGGCGGTCGATCTCGAGCCGCAGGAAGTGGGTCGCGCAGCTGATGCACGGGTCGTAGTTGCGGATGAGATGCTCGCAGCGGCGGGTGGCCGCCGCGTCGTCGAGGGCGAGCACCTCGGGCAGCAGCAGGCGCAGGTCGCGCTCGATCTCGGCCTGGTTCTGCGACGTCGGAGGGATGATCGTGGCCTCCTGCACGAGTCCGTCGCCACCGATGACGTAGCGATGCCAGAGCAGGCCGCGGGGCGCCTCGGTCGCATGGCAGCCCACGCCGTCGCGCGGCGTCCACTCGATGAGGCAGGGATCGACGGCGGCATGGCACCGCCGCACGATGGCGACCGCCTCCTCGCACGCCGCGGCGAGCTCCACGCAGCGGGCCACGATGCTCCGGAACGAGTTGCGCGGCTGGAGCTCGAGGCCGCAGGCATCGGCGGCGGCGCGGGCGCGTGGTGGCAGCCGGTCACGGCAGAGATGGATGCGGGCGGTCGGGCCCGTGAGGTAGGGGCGTTCATCCGGCATGAGGCCCGCGTGGAGGGCCGTGCTCCACGGCACCTGCCGCTCGCGGACGTGGGACAAAAAATCCTCGGCGGCGATGTCGAGCCCGCCGGAGGAGACGATGCGGCCGTCGTTCATCGGATAGTCGGTGGCATGCCGCAGGCAGACGGTCTCGGCGGGCCGCACGTCGGGTGGAAAATCGAAGCGGCTCACCTCTTGCACGAGGTCGAGCGCGCGGCCCAGGCCCCACTCGAGGTCCGGCAGGAGGCCTGCGAGCGCCGTGCGTACGGGCGCCTTGTGAAAGCCTCCGACCGCGACGTTGACGGGGTGCACCGCGCGGCCTCCGACCACCTCCATGATCCGGTTGCCGACGGCCTTGAGCCGCAGGCCGTCCTCCACGAGCGCGCGGTGCTCCGCGGCCATCGTGATCCCGCTCTCGAAGCCGAGAAAGTCGGGTGCATGCAGCAGGTGGACGTGGAGGGCGTGGCTCTGGATCCACTCGCCGCAATAGAGCAGTCGTCGGAGCGCCTCGATCTCCGGCGTCGTCGTGATGCCGAGCGCCTTCTCGAGGGCGTGGCAGGCACTCATCTGGTAGGCCACGGGGCAGATGCCGCAGATGCGCGCCACGAGGTCGGGCACCTCGCGGATCCCGCGGCCGCGCAGGAAACGCTCGAAGAATCGCGGCGGCTCGTAGATGTTGAACTCGGCGATCTCGATCGTGTCGCCCCGCACGCGCACCTTCAGCGCGCCCTCGCCTTCGACGCGGGAGAGCGCGGCGACGGTGAAGCGGCGCACGGAGGCATCCCCATCCTGCCCGCCGGTCGTCCGGCCCGCGTCCGCCGCGTCGTTCAAGGGCTCGACTCCACGGCGGTGCCTGCTGGCCCCGCGGACAGTCGGTCCCCCTCCGCGCGGAATTCGGGAGCCCACGCGTTGAAGGAGCGGACGAGCCGCCCGAGCTCCGCACGCGGCGTTCCCCGACGCTCGTAGAAGCCGGTGAGGCTGACCAGATTCGTCGCCTCCGCGGGGCCGTAGCACCCGAAGCATTCCCGGTCATGCGCCGGGCAGATGGCGCCACAGCCCGCCTGCGTGACCGGCCCCAGGCAGGGAATGCCCCGCGCGACGGACACGCACACGGTGCCGCGTTCCTTGCACTCGACGCAGACTGCGTGCTGCGGCACCCGGGGTCGACGGCCGACGAGCACGGCGGTGACGAGCTCGACGAGCTGCGTCGTGTCGACCGGGCAGCCGCGCAGTTCGAAATCGACCTGCACGTGGTCGGCGATCGGCGTGCTCGTGGCGAGCGTGTCGATGAACTGGGGCGATGCGTAGACGGCCGACAGAAACGCGTCGATGTCCCCCCAGTTCCTCAGGGCCTGGATGCCGCCCGCCGTGGCGCAGGCGCCGAGGGTGACGAGAACGCGGCACTGGGCACGGATGTCGTGGATGCGCTCGACATCCTGGGGAGTGGTGATCGAGCCCTCGACGAGGCCGAGATCGTACGGCCCGGGCACCGAGCGGGAGCGGGCCTCGAGGAAGTGATCGATCTCCACGTGCTCGGCCAGTTCGAGGAACCGGTTCGCGGCGTCGAGCAGCTGCAGCTGGCAGCCGTCGCACGAGGCGAACTTGAAGACCGCGATCCGCGGTTTCGCGCGGGAGGCGTGGGGCGGCGCGCTCGCGGCCGCCGCCGAGTCGGGCGGCGCCCCGAGCCTCGGGCCGGCATCGCGCGCGGACATGGCGTTGGACACGTGCGACACGACGTGGGAGATGGGGACGCGCCTGCAACCTTCGCGAGACGGCTCGGCGGCCGATCGCACCGGTGATTCTACGCCGGCGAGCGTCCCCCAGCGCCGGGCCTCGGTGCCTGCGGCGGATGCCCGCATGCCTGCGCCTGCCGGGACTCACGCACCGACCGGGGAAACGGAGAGCGGCGGCCGCTCGCTCATCCGATCGTCGCGACGACGTTGCCCAGATATCGCTCGAGGTCCGGGGGCAGGCCGGCCCTGATCGCGTCGTCCACCTGGCGGCGGAGCGCATCGAGGCACTCGGCTGGAGTGGCCTCGTCGGGGAGATCGATCACGGCGTCGAGCGACACGTGGGAGTCGCCGGTGAGAAAGCGAAACAGCTGGGCGATCGAGGCGAGCCGCGGGTCACCCGACCGCGCGGCGGTGTCGTCGAGCAGGGTGCCGACGAGGGCGGAGTTCAGCGCCAGCCGCCGCTGCACCTCCGCCGCGGTCGCCGCCCGGAAGCCAGACTCCTGCTTGAGTTCCGCGAACCGTGCCTGGTCGATCACGATCGTCTCGAGCCGGTTCGGCTCGCGGGAGAGCACCGTGGCCACGGCCGGCTGCCCGCGCCACATGCCGATCTCGCCGAGCACGGTCGGCGCCGCGAGCGTGGCAACCTGACGCGGCTCCGCGGCGGCCTCCGTGGCGTGGAGCACCACGAGCGGAGCGGTGGCCGAGAGCACGACGTACATTTCGTGCACCGTCCCGCCCTGCCGGATCAGCGGCTGGCCCGCGGCGAGGTCGATCGACCGCCGCTCGAGCGGCCGTGCCTCGGCTCCAGAGTCGAGGGCGTACAGCAGGATCGCACCGACGAGGCGGTCGTCGAGGTCGTCGGACGTGTTGACGAAGACGGCCTGATGATAGGCCTGCTGGAGAGCGACGACGTCCGGCCGCTCCCAGATCGCCCGCCGGTCTCGCGACCGCTTCTCGATTCCTGATGTCCGTCCCTCGCGAGGCTGCCGCCTCTCCCAATCGATCCGCTGCGACTCCAGAGCGGCCGGAATGGCACCGCCCGGAAACAGATACTCCCGCGTCTCGGGATCGATGTGACGGGCGATATGCCTGGCCACCGTTTCATCGGCGAAGGACGCGGTGACCGGCACGATCCGGCGCGCGATCTCCTGCGCCATGCGCCTCACCCGCGGCGAGGGCGGCCGCTCACGGAGGCGGCGATCGAAGGCATCACGAAAGCGATCGTGGGCGTCGAGATCCCGGGGCATGCGGGTGAGCCCCGCGAAGCCCGCCACCTGATAGAGCACCACGCAGACCTGCCAGGCCAGGTCGCGGCCCGGTTTGCTGCCGGGTGGCAGGCCGCAGAGTTCCAGGCCCCGGCGGATCGACTCGATGAAGGCCGTGGCCACGTAGGCGAACTCGGCCTCGTACACGTCGATCACCCGCACGCGCTCGTCCTGGACCGGTTTGCAGACGCCCGCAACGTGGTGCCGGAGGTTGACCAGTCGCACGATCTCCCGCGTCTCGGCCCCCGACCGCGGCAGGGCGAAATTGCCGACGAAGAAGTCGTTCGTGCCCTTGATCCGCTCCCCGGAGCGGAAGTGGCCCTCGTTGCGATACGACGTCGTGACGATCGCACTCACGAACAACGTGCGGTAGATGCCGCCCCAGGCGAAGCCCATGGCGTCGCCGGTGAAACGCAACCCGTGGACGAACAGGTTGCGGAGCGTGCAAAACCGCCGGGTGAGCTTCCAGCCCGCCTGCCGGCGAATCGCGTCCCATTCGGCGTCGGCAAGCGACGGGATGGCCACGATGTCGTCGGTCGGCAGGTAGTCCTCGAGCGTGCCACGGCGGGTGGGCGCAGGCATGGGCTTCGGTCGCGAGGGTGGATGGGCCGTTGAGGATATCGCACGGCTCGCGCCGAACGATGGATCGGGCGATTGTAGGTGATCGAGCCGCCGTCATGCCGGCAGCCGTTCGAGCCTGCGGCCGCTCGTTCGGCCCACGACCACATCGGTCATCCGGGCAAACCGCTTGAAGACCGATTCCTGCCGGTAGGGGAGCCCGTGCCGCGCGCAGAGCGCTTTCACGATGGGCTGGATCTCCCGGTACTTGCTCATCGGCAGGTCCGAGAAGAGGTGATGCTCGATCTGGTAGTTGAGCCAGATGCTCAGGTAATCCACGAATTCGGTGCCGCAGTGGTAGTTGGCGGAGCTCAGCACCTGCGTCGCGTAAAACTCCGGGCGACCGTGGTAGTGAAAGTCGAAGCGGTAGAGATCGTCGGCCGTGTGGTTCGGGCCGATCACCAGAAACGAGTGGACGTTCGTGATGCACTCGGCGAGCAGCTTGTTGAGCAGCACGTAGAGGGCCGTGGTCGTGCCCAGCGGCAGGAAGAGGCAGGGCACGAGCAGGAAGTGGAAGCCCGCGTAGGGCAGGTAGCAACGGGCCCAGAGGGCGCGCACCGTGGGCGACCGCAGGTCGAAGACGTTGGTGAACGAGACGCCGAGGATGTGGCCGCCGGAGCGGCGACGGAGGGTCCGTGGGTCGAGGACGCTCATCGTCCGCGGGGCGTAGTAGGTGAACTTCCAGGTGAGCGCCAGCAGCACGAGGAAGGCGTATTTGACCGCCAGCGGCACCCGCAGCTCCCGCAGAAACTCGGCGTGCCTCTCGACGACGTCGGGATCCTTGTCCTCGCCCGTGTAGGCATGGTGCAGCGTGTTGTGCTCGTAGTCCCAGCCGCTGGGCAGGATCCAGTCGAACCAGTCCACGAAGCGGCGCCAGCCCCGGGCGAAGCCGCGGCTGGTGTAGCGGGCCGGAATGCCGGGGATGCGGTCGTAGCCACGGTGCGTGATGTGGTGTGCCAGCAGCCAGCGGGTGTTCTGGCCGAGGCTCAGCGCCACCGCGGTGAATGGGTTCGGGGGCAGCCATATCGTGAGGTATCCCACGAGCGTCGCCAGACGACCGCGACGCTCGACCCGCCGCATGTGCAGATAGTCGGCGTAGGAGATCGTCGCGTAGGCCGTCCGCCGCAGCGCCTCGATCTCCGCTGCGAACCCCGCGACATCGACGCGGGCGAG
>DNLZ01000248.1:1537-4052 GCA_003488325.1 Planctomycetaceae bacterium | reverse complement strand
GTGAAGGATCGCGAGGAATCGTCCTCGGCCCTCGGGAAAGGCCTGCCGGGATCGCTTCCACTGCGCACGATCGACACGGAGCGTCGCGAGCCGCCCCGAGGCGTCTCGCGGGTGCCCCGGACGATCCGCAGACTATTGGTTGTCCGCGTTTGTGCAACCACGGCTTCGCGGCCACCGGTGCCGGTGGCGTCCGGGCGGCCCGCTGCGTGTGGCCGGCCCCGGCGGTCTGACAGAAAAAGCGTGTCTGGATTTCCGGGGGGCGGTACCTGGAAGTGGAGGTTGTCCGGGTCGACGTGGTCGATCCCGATCTCCGACGCAGGAGACCCGCGGTCCGCGGACTGTGTCCGTTCGATGGGATGGGACGAGCACGAAAGGATGAGACCATGAATGCGATCCGATTGCTGGTGGCGGTCCTCGCGATCGCCGGAGTGTCGATGGCGGCGGCCCGGGCCGATGAGGAGGTCGGACGGTCGGGGGCAAGAGCGAAGTCCGTGGCGGGGGCCACGCGGGGCGGAAGCGTGAAGTCCGCGACCGACAAGGCCTCCGCGGGGACCGCGACGCCCGGTGACACGAAGGCTCGGACGTCCGCGGCGAAGAAGACCGACCCGGATGAAGCGAAGCGGGGCACGGCCGCTGCGAAGCGTGCGGAGCCGAAGAAGCCGAAGGCCGCGGCGGCCGTGAAGCGACCGGCGTCGTCCACCGCGACGAAGGGCTCGGCCGACGGTGGCGGCCGGTCCGGTGCGAAGCGCGCCGATGCATCGCGACGCACGCCGACGGCCTCCTCACGGAAGGCGTCGTGACCGCCGGTCGAGACACGGGCCGGCGCATGCCGCCGCGGGCGTGGCCGTCGAAGGGCCCGGATGCCCTTCGACGGCGCCTGCCGTGGTCCGGCACCGCTTTTCGCGCGGGACGCGCACGCGTACGGTACGTACCGGATGACGAGGGCAGGAACAGGGTGTGACGCACGCCTTCAGGCGTGCGCGTCGATGTCCGACCCGCGGAACGGGGCGCAGTCCGACATGAACGATCCGGGACTGATCCGGCTGCTGCTGCGGCATCAGGCCGACTTCATGGCGTACCTGATGGCGATGGTGCACGACCTCGATGCGGCCGAGGAGATCTTCCAGAACGCGGCGGTCGTGGTCATCCAGCACGACGTGGCCGAGCCGATCCGGGACTTTCGTGCGTGGGCGAAGGAGGTCGTGCGGCGGCAGGCTCTGCACTATCTCCGCGATCGGGGCAGGAGCGCCCGACTGCTCGTCACGGAGCCCGAGCTTCTCGAGCAGATCGACAGCGCCTTCGACGAAGCGGGCGCGCTCGACGAGGGCGACGCCGGGCTGCGACAACGCGAGATCGACGCGCTGCGGGAGTGTGCCGGCAGGCTGCCGGAGGACCAGAGGGCCATGGTGTCGATGCGGTATGAGCGTCGCGAGTCGTTCGACGCGATCGGGGCGACGCTCGGGAGGACGGGGCAGGCGATCCAGCGGGCGCTCTCGCGGACGCGACGCGCGCTGCACGACTGCGTCCAGTCGAAGCTCGCTCGCGCGGAGGGGACGCCGTGAACGAATCGACGCCTGCATCGGCCGGAGGCTCGGGCGTGCCCGACCCGGCCGTCCACGACATGATCGCGAGCCACCTCGATGGCGCGTTGGATGCCGCCGGGCAGCGCCGCCTCGCCGCGGAACTCGCCCGGTCCCCCGAGGCACGACGCACCCTCGTCACGTTCCTGCGAGTGGAGGCGGCGATCATGCGGCTCGCGCTGGCGGGCCAGTTCGACGCGTCGAGCGGTACGACGCACCTCGGAGCCGGTGCGCGGCCGGCCGGACCTGTGAGGACCGGTCACGCGGACCTGAGGTCGCCGCCCGCGTCGGTCCTCGTGCCGGCTGCGGGAGAGGCGTCCTCGTCCCGCCAGGGCGGTCATGCCGCTCGGCTCCGTTCGGCAGCGCTTGCGCTCGCCGGCTGCCTGCTCATGATCCTCGCCGCGTCCCCGTTCCTCGTATCGCGTCGCGACGTCATCCACCCGGCCCGTGACGACATGGATCGGCTCGCGGATGAGTGGCTGCGGGTCGCACGGCACGACGATGTCGCCGAGGAGCCGGAGGCGATCGGGGCCGCCGGAGCGGGCGAGGCGTCGCTCGACGACGAGGCCGATCCCGGTCCACCGGCGTGGCTCGTCGCGGCGATGGGTGACGAGGACATGCCGAGTCTTTCCCCGGATGCAGGATGACATGACACGCTCGACGCACCGTTTCGGACCGCGGCGATGCCTGCTGCCGCTGCACCTGGCGATCCTCGTCGCGGGAGCGATCGCAGGCCGGCCGGCCTCCGGCGCCGACCGTCCGGCCGCACCGGAGCCCACCGCGGCGCGTGCCGAAGGCCGGCCAGCGAAGGGCGATGCCACGGCCCAACCATCGGGAGCTGAGGCATCGACGGCGGCGGACATCTCCGACGCGCTCGACGCCGGCGTGATCGCCTTCGTGCAGGAGCACAGCCCCGAGCTCGCCGCCGTGCTCGC
>DNLZ01000248.1:1030-1244 GCA_003488325.1 Planctomycetaceae bacterium | reverse complement strand
CCGAGCTCGCCGCCGTGCTCGCCCACCTCGAGCGTCGCAAGCCCGACGAGTACCGCCGGGCGCTGGACGACGTCGCGAAGGGGGTCGTCCCGCTGATCGGTGCGAAGACGAAGGATCCGGAGCTCCTGGCGCTCGAGGTGCGCTCCTGGCAGGCGAGGACGCGGGTGGAGCTGCTCGTCGCCCAGCTTCTGGCCGGCACGTCGAAGCGACGCGG
>DNLZ01000248.1:478-643 GCA_003488325.1 Planctomycetaceae bacterium | reverse complement strand
GCGCTCGATGGCGTGGTATGACCGCCAGATCGACCGCATCCGTGAGGAGCGGGACGAACTGGTCGAGGCGCGGATGAAGTCGCTCCTGCGCGAGCAGCCGGGGCGACGCGAGACCGCCACCGACGGCGGTCGTTGACCATCCTGCCCCACCAGCGATGGGCAGCG
>DNLZ01000248.1:0-156 GCA_003488325.1 Planctomycetaceae bacterium | reverse complement strand
TCTCAGAGACCCGCCACGGCGAGGAACGGCGCGATCCGATCGTGACGGAAGACGGGGCCGTCCCGGCAGACGAAGGCCGGCCCGAACTGGCACAGGCCGCAGAACCCTGCGGCGCAGGCCATGTTGCGTTCCATCGAGATCCAGATGTCGTGCGCG
>DNLZ01000093.1 GCA_003488325.1 Planctomycetaceae bacterium | reverse complement strand
TCGAGCTTGATCGGAGCATCGTCTTCGGCAGGTGGCGGTGGCGTCGCGCTGGTCTCATCACCCGCCGCGGGTGCGGGAATCGCCTCCGCCGCCCCGCCTCCGTCAAATGGGCTCCCGTCGTCACGTGCGCCGCCGGCCGGGCGCCGCGCCCGCCGCACGTCGGGCTGTGCCTCGTCCAGTTCCGAGATCCTCCGGCGCAGGGCGTCGCGATCACGCTGGAGGGCCGCGACCCGCGCCCGCACGCGATGCCGCTCGAGCCGCAGCCGATCGGCGCCCTGCACCCGCTCCAACGATCGCGACACCGACCATGCCCCGGTCCCGGATGACTCGCGTTCGGCGCCCTCGGTGAAATCCGCCTCCGCCTCGTCGAGTCGCCCGAGCCTGAGTGCCGCGAGACCACGGAAGTACCACGCCCGCGGATCCTTGATCCCCGCGGCGATCGCGTCGGTGAGGACGGCGAAGCTGCGGTCATAGTCGCCGGCGAAGTACGCATGCACGCCCGACCCGTAGGCGGCTGCGACGGGAGCCATCTCGGCCGGCATCTGGGCCACTGTCGTTCGGGGGGATGCCAGCCCACTCGCGATGGCGATGGCGGCAGTCACGGCGACTCGCCGCAGGAATGCCCTGCCGAGGTCCCGACCGCAGCTGGCTGCTACCCGCCGTCGCATCACATGCACTCCCTGTGTCACCGCTCGCCCGCTCTGTTCCATTCGACCCTCGTCAATCGTATCGTCCTCCGCCCGCGTCGAGGCGAGCCGTGGCACGGAGGGTCCGCACAACTGGCACGACCGGACGCTCATGAAAACGGTCCACGCACCCGCAAGGTCGCTCCAGTCGCGCGCGTCCACCGCGCCGTCGCATGGCTGCGGAACGTCACCTCGGCGAGGAAGACGGCCGGTCGGACCAATTGCACGAGAACCTGCTGCTCCGGCCAGCCGCAGGCTCCGAGCAGCCCGTCGAACATCGCCGCAGGGCACGTACCGCGCACGTCCACGCGGAGCAGACGCCCGCCCAGATCCCAGGCGGTCCCGTCGATCTGCCAGGCACGCTCCGCGACCCCGGCGGCGCAGAGCAGGGCCCCATCCGGCTCCACCACCATGCGCTCGATCGCTGCGAACCGTTCGAGCGCCTCGTCATACGGCACGGCGAAAGGCTCGTGGACCGCCTCGCGCGGCGCGACGCGTGTCACCCAGACACCGCAATCGTCCTCGTATGGAGGCCCTGCCACCGCCCCGTGAGGCAGCGGGTGGAGGGAGATGTCGAATGCGTACAGCGAGTGCTCGGACATGATCACGCAGCCATGCTCGGGCACACCTTCACGCTGGGTCGGAAGCGGAAGGCGGTGGCGCGAGAGGGAGCGTCACGCTGTCACGAACCCATGCCGCGTAGGCGTGCGACGCCTCCACTGTCACGCTCACAATCTCCGGGCATTCATACGCGTGGATGCGGACGATCTCCCCGCCCGCGTCCGACACGAGCTCGGCCACCGTTTTGCAGACGACGCGATACTCCTCCGCCGCCTCGACGCATCCCTGCCAGCGGTACGTGGCGTGGATCGGGCCTTCGACCTGACAGCAGGCTGCAAGCCGGCGATCGACGAGCATGCGGGCACATGCCTCCGCTGCCGAGCGCGTGCCGAACGTGGTGCGAAGTTCGACGATCGAGTCACGCGTCATCGATGCATCCATGGCCGGGATCAGCCCCGCGCGATCCACCGGACAGCTCGCGGAATCGGGACCTGACACGCCATCATGCCGCATCGACGAACCATCCGTCTCGTCCCGAGCCCTCGAGCGGCGTTCGCACCTGGGAGCATTCATCCCAGAGCGGCTCCCACGAGTACCGGCCGGTCGGCTCCAGTCGTCCTGTCACCGACCTGGCCGCGAGGGCCCCATCGGCCGTCCCCGCCGGTGCGACGGCCCCTGCCGATCGTCCCAGACCCGGTGGACCGAGGCAGATGACGGCGTCGATCCGCTCATGACCGGGCACCACGTCGACGGCTGCGGCATGGCCCAGGACCACGACGCGACGCGGCGGTGCCCCACCGGCGGAGCGCCGCGATCTCCCCGCCGACCATCCGCTCAACAGATCGATGAGCCCCGCGGGAGCGTCCCGGGGAGCCCCAGCCAGCGGCGACTCCACCGCACCGAGGGTGGCGGCCAGTGCGTCGAGCGGACAGCATCCGAGGCCGTGGCTCGGGGGATGCCTGCACGCGACGTGATACCACGCATCGACGGCTCGCCTCCAGTGATCGATCGGCGTGGGGCGCCCGCCTGCACCCGTGGCACCATGACCGTTCATCAAGCCGGCCAGCACCGCCGGAATCAGGATCGGTTCGACCGCACCGATGGCGAACACAAGCCGACCGACGAATCCGCGGTCGTGGCCGGATTCGAGCAGGTGGCCGCCGAATCGGGCCACGAGATCGACCGCGATGCTCTCGCGCAGCGTCGGGCACCGTTCGAGGGCTCGTGCGGATGGGGACGGTCGCACGCAGAGCGGATCCCATTCATCCCCGTGACGCACTTCGAGGATCTCGTCGCCCCACACGCTCCCGATGCTGCACCCGAACCGCGCAGCCTCCGGTGCAAGGTCATCGAGCGACGCGTCGCGATCCCCGGACAGGAACGCCACCCGGACGGGCACCCTGATCCGATCCTCGATCCGCGGTCTCCCGATGCGATCCGCCCGCGGGACCGGCAGGCCGCGTCGAACCCAGCGGGCGAGACCGGCCAACAGGCTGCGGGCTCGTGTCACGCTCACCCGGCGCACCCGGGCGTGGTCATGCACCACCGCCGATCCCGCGTGCCACGGACGCGACTCACGCGTCCACATGGCTGACGTCAGCCAGTCGAACGTGTCGCCCGCGAACACGATGTCGATGACGTCGACCGGACGGTAGCGGCCGTCGCGCCCGAAGCCCGCGCGGTGCGCGGCCCGGTGGACCGCCTGCAGCCAGGGTCCGGCGTCGATGGCCGCCCGGCCCCCGAACGT
>DNLZ01000409.1 GCA_003488325.1 Planctomycetaceae bacterium | reverse complement strand
CCATCGCACACCTCCTCTGGTTTCCACGCTCCGCCCCCTGCAACGTGCCGGGGGAGGTTGTCGCGGCGAGTAACCTAGCATTAGCGCCATCAACCGTCCATCTGATCGTCACGCCGGCGCCTCCGGCGTGAGCGTTTCTCTCGGCGTGCCGCCTTGCGCCTCCGCTCCATCTCGTCGATCGCGGCCTGAGCCACCCTGTTCATGGCCTCGCGGGCCTCGGCCAGCGTGGCGAGCCGGCGGGCGACCAGCATCGAGAGCCAGCCTGTCTCGTAGGGGGAGATTCGGTTGGTCATTGTGTCACCTCGCGTTTCGCCGGCCGGGGTCCGCGGTACGGCTGCCACTTGCATCCCATCTCCTTCGCCGCCTGCTCACCATTGTTGGTTGCCCAGGCGATGATCTGCTCGTGCTCGTCGCTCACTCCGTCCAGCGCAAGGCCGGCGGCCAGAAGGGCGTCGTGAGCCTTCTTCCGCTGCTTCGTCGTGCATGCGCGCAACGAGTGCTTGTATTCATGATCCCACCAGTAGGCGAGGCCCATGTAGTCCGGCGTTCCGACGAGAGCGTGATCAATCCGCATGATGATGCAGAATGCCCGAAACGTCATTCGCGGCTTGTAGTCATAGGTCGAGCCTCCAGGCTTTGTGCTGGATTCAACGAGCCTGCCAAGGTACTTCCGCAGCCTCGCCTCGCCCTGCTCAATCTCCCGACGTATGGCGATATAGCGACGGCTTTTTTTCGCGATCGTCTTCATCGTGCTGTCCTCTCGTTTCGCCGCTCGGGGTTGTCACGCTCCGGGGTGGCGGCGGGCCGCCGGGCGCGGGGTCACGGCCTAGTGGATTCTGGGACGTCCCTCGTCAGCGGCTCTTCGTCGACCTCGACTGTCTGCCATGTGTCGTACCAGTGTCCAGACCGCGACACCTCCATCCGCCACCGTGCCGGCGGGCCGATCTCGCGAACTCTGCGAACAAACCATCCGCCGGGGCCGGCAGTGAGTGTGATTTTCTCGCCGTCCAACTGGCCCGTGTACTCGTTCACGATCATTGCCTCTTGCTGTTCTTCAAGCCGTAGCATTGCTTTCCTCTCCTTGTTTCGCCGCTCGTGGTTGTCACGCTCCGGGGTGGCGGCGGGGTGGCGGGGCGCGGGTTGTGGATCAGCCCGAAAAAGCACTGGCGTGCCTCGGCAACTGCCGCAGAAAGTCGTAGAGTCCGCGGAGAGTCATGGAGAACGGAACGTCGCACTCCGCCTCGCCCTTGCCATTGTGCATCAACAACTGCCCGGTCACGCCGCTGGCTGTGACGACGAACTCGTACTCGTTCATCGTGTTCTGCGGGTCGTGGGCGGAAACCATGAAGAATGGGACGCGGCCGGCGGCCGGCTCATCGAGGAACTTCGCGGCGTCGTCGCCACACAAGCCTCCGGTGATCACATCATCGAATGCCAGGAGACTCGCACGCACCGCGTGCAACTCCTGCGGTAGGTCGGACAGGTAGAACCGCATGCGCTCCTCGATGCCGGCAGACAGGGCTCCGGTCGTCTTGTAGGCCGGCGTCCGCGCCGCCTTCTTCGCATCCGCCTGCGGCTTCTTCTTCGTCGTAGTCTTCATCTCATCTCTCTCCTCGTTTCGCCGGCCGGGGCCGGCTCGTCCTCGATCCACCCGCCGGCAACGCACCGGCGAGAATCCTGTCGATCGTCAGCACCGTCTCGTCCTCGGTCATCCACACCTCCGCGGCCAGACCGGCGTCGGGGCAGGCCACCGCGTAGCGGCGGTCCTCGGGCCGGCGCGGCCACGGGTGCCGGCAGTACACATGGATGTCGTGGCGGTGGACCCAGCGGCATTCGCCGCTCTCCATGTCAGTGAGCATCGTCGTCTCCGTCGTCACAGTATTCACACACCATCGCGTCAAGAGCGGCCGACGCACGGCGATCCCAGGCCGCATACGCCGCCTCGGCCGCCGCGTCCGCTGGCATCGATTCTGCCGCCGCTCGCTCGGACTCGGCCGCCTCGACCTCCGCCCTCACTTCGGCCTCGACTGCACTGACGGCACCCTCGACTCCATGCTCGCCAATCCACTTCATCTGACTGCGCACACGGGCCGGCTCAATCTGGTACAGCCAGTTAGGGCCGCCGGTCGCAGCCGCCTTCCACGCCGCCAGCGAGAGGCCGAGGTGTTCGACGAGAGCCGGAGCATCGGCGCGGAGCCGGTCGAGCAGTTCGCTCGCACGCCTGACCACGGCGACCCTCTCGCGGCCGCTCTCCGCGGCAAGAGACGCCGCCCGCCTCGCTTCCTCGATCCGCACAGATCGCGGCTTGGCAGGCATCCGCCGGTTGTGGGACTCCTGCTGGCGCTCATACCTGTCCCAGAACATCGTCTCTGAAATGCCCATCGTCGTCTCCTTCTGGTTTCGCCGGCCGGGGCCGGCATGGGTTATCGGTCCAGGGTTTCCACGAGCGGGGTGAGATCAAACGTGTATTCGCCGCCCGCTCCGCGGCGAAGCACGATATTGATGTCAGGCGCGTCATGCTGCTGCTGCTTGGCCTCGTTCCATCCAGAGCCGTTTTTGGCGTGATGATCACTGATTCGCAGGCTCACGGCCTCTTCGTAGTCGCCCGCTGCGTCTGGGTCGCCGCCGCTGAGCAGCCAGAAATAACGCGACGAGTCATGGCTGCACCGCCGCTCCTCGATTCGCCAGCCGTCGGACTCCGCGACCGCTGCCGTGGCGGCTGCAATCGCCATCCGCAGGCCAGTCTGCCGTCGGCAGTAATCTGCGTACTCATCCGCCTCGCGTTCCGCCGCACGGGCCGCCTCCGCAGCGTCGCGCTCGGCCTCGTCGGCCATGCGTGTGGCCTCCTCGACGACCCACTGCTCGACCTCCTCGGGCGATGACTCGCCGTCCTCGACGCAGCCCCAGCCGGCGACGTTTCTGCGGGCCTCTGCCATGTGCGGCTCGACGCGCCGGCGTTCACGCTCCTCGGCCTCGGCCTGCTTGGCCGCGAGGGCCGCCGCCTGCCCGCGGCGAAACTCCTCGAAAGCCCGCTGGTAGTCGGGCGTGTTCGCGGTGAGTCCAGCCGCCTCCAGACGGTCGCGGATCGTGCGACGTCCGGCAGTCGGATCGTCGGTGCCGGCGGCCTGCCAGTCGATTGTGGTCATCATGGCACGGTCCTCTCCATAGCCTCGATCGTCTCGCTGTCGCCGGCCGCGGAGGCCTCTGCCATGACAACCTGCTCACAGGCGTCGATATGCCGGCAGCGGCCTCGGGCCTTGCAGTTGCAGTTCCAGCGCGAGCGCAGGTGACCGTCACCGACGATCACATCGTCGATGGTCACGCGGTAGGTCGATCCGCTCTCCGACTCGACGGTGAAGCCGGCCGCCAGGGTGCCGTCGAGTCGCCGCAGGCGATGCGTCGCCAGCAGCGTCCGAAACGAATCATTCGCGTAGCGGTCATCCGCAGCAGGCTGTGGCCTGCCGTAAGCCGCCGCACCGAATCCACTCATGTTCGCAGCCATCGTCTCTCTCCTCGGGTTTCGCCGCACGGGGCGGCATGGGGTTTGGGTTTCTACGATCCGGGTCAGTCCGCCTTGTCGAACGCCACACCGATCGCCAGGAAGGCCGCCTCCACGGCCTCCACGGCCTCCTCGGCCTCGCGGCACAGACGCATCGACTCCTCGCTGTCGCTCTCAGCGTGATCGGCCAGCGTGGCCTCCAGGTCATCGAGCGCGCCGATCATGTCGCAGTCCTCGCAGCCGCTGTCGGCGGCCGTGAGCGCCTCGCGGACGTGCCGGCCACGGTCGTCGTGCCGCGTGGAGAAGTTGCAGTTGCGAATCGTCGGCCAGCGCCGCCCAGCGGCCACGTCCGCCTCCGCGAACTCCATAGCCTCGCGGCGGGTCGTGAACTCCCGCGACCACACCGCCGCGCCGTTCTTCACCAGCGCCGCCACCCAGCGCCGGCCGTTCGCCTTCCGCACCGACCAGTGGCCGACCGGCGCATCGAGCAGCATCGCACCGGCGCCGTGGCCGGCATCCTCGCTTCGTACCCATCGTGATTTTGTCGCGTCCATCGTCGCTCTCATCTTCCCTCGGGTTTCCACTCACGGGGCCACGCCGGCCGCCGGCCTCACCCCGCCCGCGTTGCCACGGTCGGGGCGGCGCCGGGGGTCGATCAAACTGCATAACTTTCCGCCGTCACATCGCCCCCGCACTTCGGGCAGCGACCTTCAACAGGCTCGCCGCCCTCCACGAACTGCTGCCATCCGCACCGCATCGACTCGGCCGCCTTGACGTGCCTGCACGTTCGCCGGAACTGGTAGCCCTTGCAGTCGCATGTGAACCCGTAGCCAACGTCCGCGGACGGCGGCAGCGGCTCCCATGCGACCCGGTGACCGTCGATGGTCGCCTGCCAGTGTCGCACCGTGTCGCAGCACCAGAACGATTCTGTGGTGAAGTCAGGCATCGGAAGGCTCCAGCGAATCCTCCTCGTCCTCCCAGGCGCGAATCGTCCACTCGTCGCCACAAGTGACCTGCCAGCCCTTGCGGATCGGCACCTCGCCGTCGATGAAGCGATGCGCGGCGGCGAGCAGGCTTTCCGCGTCTTCGGCAGAAATCCCGGCCGGCCGATCCTCGCCTTCCTCGATCTCCTGCCAACCCCAGCGGTGGTAGTAGTCTCCAGGTGGCGAATCCATTAGATAGCCGTCTCCTGCCGGCAGGATGAGGGTGTACTCCCACTGGTCGCCGCGGCCGACACTGAAACCGGCATACACACGGTTGTCCCGCTGGTCGCCCTCGGCCTCCTCCCAGGCTGCGGTGATGGCATCACGGATGCGGTCGAGGTTCTTCGTGAACCGGATCGTCCGCTTGCCGCGCCCAGACGTGTCGAAGTCATCGCTCACGCTCGCCTCGACCGTGATCTCGCCGTCGCGTTGCGTGATGCAGGCCGATGCGATCTCCTTCTTGCTGGAGTACCACCCGGTCGTCCAGGCGTATCCCTTGCCGCGGGCCAGGGCCGCCGTGATTGCGGCCTCCAACTCGGGATACCAATCGGTCAAGCCGCAGTGTGCGCCGTCGTTCCACGTTCGCGGCAACTCCTCGGCGTGTCCGCTGCTCGGCCGCGCCCGCTCGACGGTGAACTCGGCCGTCGCCTGCCGCGGGGCATTCCTGCGCTTCCGTTCCTTCACCTCACCGCAGGCGACGAGTTTGTCGAAGTCGCCGTCCGCGAATCGCCACGGGGCGGCCTCGTTCGCCCGCTCGACGCAGAGGTAGTCGATCACCTCCTGCGGTAGCGCGCCCAGGTCGAGCCGCCGCCCGCTGCGAGTCACCTTCTGAAGCACCGCACCTACGATGCTCTCTTGAAACGTCGCCTTGTAGGTCGCCCTCTTGGTTGCGGTCATCATCGTCCTCTCCTCTCGTTCCCCCATCCGGGGGTCTGTTGAATCGTCGCTCAATCGAGCCGCCGAAGCAACGAGCCGCGGCGGCGGGTGGTCACTGGTTCGCCTGCTGCCGCATGCCCTCGGCTATCCACCGGACCTCCTCGGCGGTGAACCGCGTCGACCGCACCTCCGCGATGCGAGCGGCGACCGCGTCGCGCAGCGTGTCCTCGATGGTGTCCATCAGCCGCACGTTCGCCTCATGGTGGCTGTTCGCAGGCCACGGCGAGGCGTAGGCCATCCGCGACTCCTGCTCGCGGGCGTCACGCACGATCCGCTCCAACGCGGCGAACTGGTCGGTTGTCAGGTTCACGGTGATCATCGTCGCGTTCCTCCGTTCGGGGTGTCGTTCGTGTCCGTCACTGCCATCATCGTAGCATCGTCGCAGAGCGTGTCAACACTTGAATCTCGCTCCACTTTTCCACTGGTTCCGCCGGCC
Source organism: Planctomycetaceae bacterium (assembly GCA_003488325.1). Classification (GTDB taxonomy): domain Bacteria; phylum Planctomycetota; class Planctomycetia; order Pirellulales; family UBA1268; genus QWPN01. The sequence continues at coordinate 335 of DNLZ01000409.1, read as the reverse complement.
GGGGGCATCACTCCATCCGCAGCCACTGCGCCGCCCGGTCGATCGCCTCGTCTCTCGCCTGCGCCGCCCGCTCGTACCTGTCGTGCGTGATCACGCCCAGGCCGACGAGGTCGTTCGCCTCCATCGCGTGACGGTCGGCCTCCACGATCGCCGCGAGCATCGCGAGCGCGGTGTCGTGCGGCCGGTCTGCCGTCGCGGCCAACGCGACCGCAGCCGCGGCGACGGCGGCTGCGAGGTGGTCGTGGTGAATCGGGGTCATCGCGTTTCTCCTCTCGGGGGTGTCTCGTTTCCATGGCCGGGGGCAACGCGCCCCCGGCCGGGCGCCGTCTCGGTCA
>DNLZ01000408.1 GCA_003488325.1 Planctomycetaceae bacterium | reverse complement strand
GGATCGCCGTGCTCGGCCGGCATCCCCGTGACGTGGCCGTGAAGCGGCACATCGGCTATCTGCCGGAGGAGACCTACCTCTATCGGTTCCTCACCGGCCGGGAGACGCTCGACTACTACGCGCGGCTCTTTCGGCTGCCGCGACAGGTCCGTCGCGAGCGAATCGACATGCTCCTGGAGATGGTGGGGCTCGAGGCGGTGCAGCATCGCCGGGTGGGCGAGTACTCCAAGGGTATGCAGCGCCGCATCGGCCTCGCCCAGAGCCTCATCAACGATCCCCACCTGCTCGTGCTCGACGAGCCGACCAGCGGAATGGATCCCGTCGGCGCGCGGCAGATCAAGGACCTGATCGCGAGCCTGGCCACGCGAGGCAAGACCGTGCTGCTCTGCTCGCACCTCCTCGGCGAGGTCGAGGACCTCTGCGACCGGGTGGCGATCATGTATGGCGGGCGGCTCCGGGCGGCGGGCACGTGCGACGAACTGCTCGAGCGGACCGACGAGACGCTGCTCCACCTCCCGACGCTCGATGACGCCGGCGTCGCAAAGGTCCGCGCGGCACTCGACGTGCGTCATGCGGAGGGCCTGCGGGTGGAGCGGCCGCGCCGCTCCCTCGAGTCGCTGTTTCTCGAGATCGTTGAGCGGGCGCGCAGCGAAGGGGCCGCCACGAGCGGCGCGAAGAGCGGCGGCAGACTCGCCGGGTTCCTCGATGGAGACGGCGCAGGGACACAGGGCCGGCCCGGGGAGGGCGCCGGCGGTGTCGACGCACGGGCCCCGTCCGCGGTCGTGCCGGGCACCCACGAAGCCGATCACGAAGATGCGTTCGACGCGAACCTGATCGACCAGCTCACGCGGCGGCCGTCGTGACTGCTGAAGCCGCGAGCATCCGCACCACCCCTCGTCCGCCATGAGCCCCGTGCCCGCACGCATGTCCGACCCGCTGCCGACGCCGAGCGACGACGCCTCGACGGGACGGCCCGCACTCTCGGCACTCGATGACGCCCTCGTGGCCGACGGGATCCGCACGCGGCCGATCGCACCGCCGTCGCGACGGGGGATCGTCGGCTGGTTCGCCGGCCTCGGCGGGATCCTCGTGTTCTCCGCGGGAGCAGCCGCCCTGGCCGCCGCTCAGGACGCCCGACTCGCCGCCATCGTCATCGGCGTCACGGGTGGAGTCGCTGCCGCCGCCTGGGCCTGGTGGGGCGTGTTTCGCACCGGCTCGTCCGCGCCCGGTCGGGCGACGGCCGTCCTCATGGCCCTCATGGGAGGCGGTGCGGTCATCGGTGACGCGCTCGCCCGGGACGGCGACCGGTGGCCGGGCGCCCTGGCCGTCGTCGCGGGTGGAGGCGTCGCGACCTGGTGGACCTGGCGCCAGTTCATCGCACGACCGCGGTACCGCGTGGCCGCCACGGTCGCTGCGGCCACGATGGCTGCCGCGATCGTCGCGGGGCAGCTGCAGCGGCACGGCTGGCCCGGCGCTGCGATCGCGATCGCCGGCATTGCGGTGCTCACGCTGCTCCTGGTCGCGGGACAGGCAGCCCTGCGTCGGCTCCTCGACATGCCCGACGGCGTGTGCGGTGTGGCCCGCGTGATCGTGGACGAGGCCGTGCGCACGCGTGCGACACTCGTGCTCGTCGTGCTCGTGCTCGTGAGCCTGCCGAGCCTGCCGCTGGTGCTCGACGCGCGGGAACGGCTCGCCTACCGGATCCAGTTCTTCCTCGACTGGGCGCTCGGCGGGGCGACGTTCCTCCTCGCGATGATGACCATCTTCCTGGTCTGCGGCAGCGTCGCGGGCGACATCGAATCGCGACGCATCCACATGTCACTCGTGAAGCCCCTGCGACGCTGGCACTATCTCGCGGGCAAGCTGCTCGGCGCGACGCTCGTCAACGGGCTCCTGCTCGCGATCGTCGGCGTGGGGATCCTCACCGCCGTGCGTGTGCTCGAGAACACGCCGGCGCTCGATCCGGCCGACCGCGTGGCCGTGGAGGACCAGGTCCTCACGGCGCGGCGGAGCATTCGGCCGGAACATCCCCGGCGGGACGACTTCGATCGTGACGTGGGCGCCGAGATCGACCGGCTCAGACGCGACGATCCGGCGGCCTTCTCGGGAGGCGACGACCGCGCCCGCGATCGCATCCGGGCGCAGAAGGTGCAGGAGTGGCACAGCGTCCACGCCGACGTCGTGTCGTCGTATCTCTTCACCGGACTCGAGGCCGGCCGCTCCGCACGCGGCACCGTCCAGCTGCGGCTCAAGCCGTTCGCCGACAATGTCAACGTCGACCGGGCCGACGTGCGGTTCGTGCTGTGGCTCAACGACCGGCCGCATCCCGTCGAGGCCGGGGAACATCGCGAGTACACGCTGACCAGCGGCATGGTGCATACGCTCGACCTGCCGGGGGACGCGATCGATGCCGACGGCCGCCTGCTCGTCACGATCGCCAACCGCAACCTCGTGCCGGCGGGCGCGACACGGCCGACCGCCATCTCGTTCATCCCGGGCCAGGGCATGGAGATGCTCTATCGCGTGGGTTCGTTCGAGGGGAACCTGCTGCGCGGCATCCTCGTCTGCTGGATCAAGCTGGGCCTCGTGGCGGCGGCGGCGGTCGCGGCGGCGAGCTGGCTCGGATTTCCGACGGCCGTACTCACCGCGCTCGGAATCTTCGC
>DNLZ01000037.1:3320-3514 GCA_003488325.1 Planctomycetaceae bacterium | reverse complement strand
GCACGGCGAGGTCGCGGCGGTCGATCGGGTCGCTGCCGTACTGCGAGTGGTAGAGGTACGTGTGGCTCGAGAGCCTGTACGACCCGGGATCTCCGGCCGTCTGCGGGTCGACCGGCAGCGTGAAGACGAGGTCGAAGCCGTCGGGCCGCGCCCGCATCTCGCGAATCTCGAACGGCGTGCGGCCCGTCCAGACG
>DNLZ01000037.1:2255-2977 GCA_003488325.1 Planctomycetaceae bacterium | reverse complement strand
CCGCCGAGGCTGCTCCAGCCGCGGTTGGTCAGTCCGGCGTAGACGCTGCCGTCGTCGGCCTGCGCGAGCCGCAGCACCGCCGAGGCGAAGCCACTTCGAAACGGAAAACAGGCTCCCTGCCAGACGCCGTCCACCTCCTCGAGAAAGACACGCTGCACCGCCGCCTGCGTGAACTCGCCGACGAAGAGCTGTCCACTGAACGGCCCGAAGCGCCCGCCGCTCGCATCGAGCATCACGTCGGTGGCACTCTGCCCGGCCGTGCGATAGGGAAACCAGACCGCCGGGGGCGTGAGGAACGGCATGCGTTCGACCGCCTCGGGCCACGGCAGTCCCTCGACGACCGGGCCGACGGTCGCGAGCGTGGAACCGGGCAGCCCGCGTGAGGCGAGGCTCTCCGGATGCCCGAAGAAGGCGCCGCGTCGCAGGTGCACGAGCGAGTTGGTCGCGACCCAGTTGCCCTGCTGATCGGTCGCGAACATCTCGCCGGTGGCGCCGCGGCCGAGACCGCTGGGGCTGCGCAGTCCCCCGCAGACGGGCACGATCGCTCCCTCCCCGGCATCGGGCGCCTCCACCGCCCAGCCGCGCCAGGCGCCCTGCCGGTAGCCGAGCGCGGCGTCGAGCACGGTGCCGGCGAGGTGTTCGTCCTTGAGATTGAGACCGGTGTTGAGCGTGAGCCAGAACGTGCCGTCGCCGTCGGGTTTCGGCCCGTAGGCGTACTCGTG
>DNLZ01000037.1:0-1920 GCA_003488325.1 Planctomycetaceae bacterium | reverse complement strand
CCCCAGCCCTTTGCGGCGGTGGCGTAGTCGTCGGCGACGCCGTCGCCATCGGTGTCGGCGATCCGCGTGAGTTCGCTCCGCTGCGCCGTCCAGAAGGCGCCGTCACGAAACTCGAGACCGAGCGGCTCGTGGAGGCCGCTCGCGAAGCGGTGGTAGCGGACATCGTCCGGCGGGTCGTCGCCGGCACCGGTGACGAGCCAGATCTCCCCCTTGCGGGTCGCCACGGCGAGGCGGCCGTCGGCCAGCGTGGTGATGCCGCTCACCTCGAGCATGAGGCCGTCGGGAGGGGGCTTCCAGCCGGTGTCCCGCGAGTCGCGCACCGCCTCCGGCGCCATCACGGTGACGAGGCGGTAGGAGGCGTTTTCCTCGTCGAGCGTGGCCGCCCGACCGGCGGGCGCGACGAGCGATCCGATCCACGCGCTTGCGATCACCACGGCGTTGGCCGCCGCGCGCGCTCGCGCACGATTCCTCACCATCGGTAGCGCACCTCCACCTTCGCCTCGTCGGCATCGAGCGGCACGATCCACGCCCCGTCATGGATCGCCGCGCGCATCGCGGTGGCGGCATCGAGCGTGGCTGTCAGAGGTGAGTCCGCCGCGCGCGCGGTCATGCCGCCACCGTCCACGGCCGTCGTCGCTTCGATGGCCGCCCCGCCGAGCACGCGCAGGACGAGGCCGTGCGGTAGGGCCGACGCACCGGCAGGACGCCGCACCGTGACGCGTCGCACGAGGCCCCGCGGCGACCCCGCGACGTCGGGCGCGAGCCGATCGGCGATGTCGGCGGCGCCGTCCAGGGCGTCGCACCGATACCGGAACGTCGGGACGCCGTCCCGGTCGAGGGCGTATCCCAGGAAGCGCACGCGACTCGCCGGCTGGGCCGCGTCGGTGGAGCCCGCCACCGCCACGGGCGGCAGCCGATCGACGACGATCCGGTCGGTGCCGAGCGGGTCGGCCGGCGGCGCGCTCTTGGCGAGCACCCAGGTGCCGCGGGCGTCGAGGAACCTGCCGCGCCACGCCTCGGCGAGCCGGCAGCGGTCCGCGTCGAAGGCGAGATGCACGCCGTCGGGGAAGCCGACGGCGATGGCGTGCGTTCCCGCCTGTTCCATGAACGTGCGCACGAGCAGGGGCCGCTCGCGGGGCACGAGCTCGAAGTCCCCGGTGGCCGAGGCGAGTTTGGACGGCAGCGGCTCGAGGCTCGGGCGATCGAGGTAGGCCCAGAGGGCGGCGATCTGCCGCTCGGGATCGCCGTCGAGAATGGCTCGGTTCACGGTCGCGCCGAAGAAGGCCGGCATCTTCGTCCCGGGACGCACCGTCATCGGGTCGAGCAGGAGACGGCGAAACCACTCGGGCTCGACCCGCTTCGTGACATCCGCGAGGTTCACGCCCACCGTGCCGGGCAGGCTCCGCTCGCCCAGCGGATGGCACTGCACACAGCCCGCATCGAGGAGCGCCGCTCCGGCCGCGACGAGGCCCGTGGCGTCACCCACCGGTGGAAACGGGACCGGCCGCGGGGACCCGCCTGACGTGGCCCGATCGGCGCGCGTGAATGCCTCCGGAAGCGGGCTCACCACCTGTGGCGGATACTCCGGCATCCGCGCCCGCATGAACGGCCGGAGTGCGACCGCGCCCGTCACGGCCTTGCCGAGCCACGGCTTCTGGAGCCGCGCGCCGACACCGGTGAGTCGCGGCGGCAGCCGTCCCTCGTCGCCGAGATCGACGTGATCGACCGTCTCGAAGAACCCGCGGCGATCGGTGCCGACGCCACCCCGACCGTCGCGCTCATGGCAGGCGACGCAGTTGAGACGCAGGAGCGTCGTCTCGAGTGCGGAGGACGCGGTGGATCGACCGGCCGCCGGGCCTGCGTCATCGCGGCGCAGGTCAACGAGCGCCGCGACGACCGCGTCGCGCTGCACCGCGTCGC
>DNLZ01000033.1:574-3600 GCA_003488325.1 Planctomycetaceae bacterium | reverse complement strand
ATCCCTGCTCCTTCTGGATGTCCTTCTGGAGCCGGTCGAACCGCTGTTGGAACGCCGCGCCGCCGAGTTCCGGATAGAGCTTGCGCGTGACCTCGATCGACTCCGCGGCCTTCGTGAGCAGTTCCTGCTTCTCGCTCGGGCTCTTGCTCGAGAGGAGCGCCCGCTTGAGCAGGCATGTCGCGACGTTCAGGCGGGCCTCGAAAAACTGCTCGCGGGCCTTCATGGCGCGGGCGTCCTCCCCGCCGAAGGCCTGCTTCGAGAGGCGGTTGGCGATTCCGCCCCAGCCCCAGGCGACGCTCGCGCCCGCGGTGCGGCCGCCGCTCGCCGCCCGCAGCTTCTCCTCGGCCGCCGCCGCGTCGGTGGCGGCGAGCCGCTCGCCGGTGGACTGCAGCATGCGGGCGACCTGCATTTGCAGGTCGGGCGTGTTCTGTCGCCGCTTGTCGGAGAGCAGCCAGTCGAGCTGCTCGTCGAGTTCCTTCGCGCGGCCGCGGGCGCCGTGAATCTCGGCCATCTTGAGCCGCAGCGCCGTCTCGAACTTCACCACCTCGGGATCGTCCTTGCGGGAGAGGAGCGACTCGAAGACGGTGCTCGCACGGTCGAGATACTTCGTCGCCTCGGCCGCGGGCACGATCGATCCCGTGCCGTCTCCCGAGCCGAGCGTGAGGTAGGTCGAGGCCACCCAGATCTGCGACGGCACGCGGGGATCCCGCTTCGCGACGCCGTCGAGGAACTTCTCGAATCCCGCGAGGATCGCCCGGGCCCGTGCCCGCCCCTTGCCCTTGTCGCCGCCAGGATCCTTGGCGAGGCTCTCGAGCTCGGCCTGCAGCTCCTGCCCCATCGCGAAGTACATCGCCGTCAGCCGGGCCGCGCTTTCCTGCCCCTCGCCCGCAAGCCGCTCGAGCAGGTTCATCGCCTCCTGGGCCTTGTCGAGAGCTTCCGCCTCCACGAAGCAGCGCAGTGCCACGGTGAGCGACGCCTCGCCGAGCGAACCGGTGCGGAGCGCCGGTGCGGCCTTGTCGTCCTTCGCCTGTGTCCACGGACCATGCCGCGGATCCTCGAGCCACCGCAGCGCGAGCATGGTGTCGCCGTCGTCCATGGCGATCTGGCACCGCGCGAGGGCTCCGCCGACGGTCGTCGCCGTGACGGGCGCCGCCTCGCCGAGTGCCGCGAGGCCCTCGTCGAGAAACGCCACGGCCTGCTTCTTGATCGCGGCGGAAGCCTCCTCTCCGCCGTCCGCCTTTCGCGCCTCGAGCGCCTCGCGCCAGAGGGCCGCCCCGGCCCCGAGCAGCACGTCGGTGCGCTTGGGCGACGAGGCCGGCGTCTTGTTGACGAGATCGACGAGGGCCGCCGGGTTGCGGGCGCTGATGGCACTCTGCAGCGCGACGAGGGCCGCATCGCCCGCCTCGTTGCCGTCGGACCAGGTGCGCATGATGCGCGCGGCCATCGCGGCCCCCTTGGCCTTGGCGTCCTCCTTCCAGGCCGGATCGGCCTGCTTCTGCAGCTGCTGCCAGCTGGCCATCGCGATCGTCGCCGCCTGCTTGCTCCCCTTCGCGTTGGGGTAACGCTCGACGAGGAATTGGCCGAGCGTGGCCGCGTCGTGGTAGCGGCCGGCGTCGTACAGCAGGTAGGTCAGGAGGTGCCGCGCCTGGTTGACCGTGTCGATCTCGGCGTCGGCCGTCCTGCGCAGGGCGTCGCGGGCGGCGGCCATCGCCTCGGACCGTGCCGTGGCGACCTGCTCGAGGGCCGCCTTCTTCACGGCCTCGTCGGTCGCGGCCTTCGCCTCGGCCGCGGCCTTCTGCATCGAGGCCAGCGCCAGCCGGGCATCCTCCATGGCGGCGGTGAACGTGCGGTCGCTCTCCGCCTCGGGCACCGCGGCACCGATGCGGCCGAGGAGTTCGCGGGCCTCCGAGGCGAATTCCCGGTTCGCCCGCGTCACCTCGAGCGCCAGCTTCTTCGCATCCTGGAGCATGGGCCGCGCCTTGGTCTTCTCCTTGTCGCCCATCGCGCCGGCCTGCGCCTCGAGCAACTGGGCGATCCGCAGCTTGAGGGCGAGCCAGTCCTCGTCCAATTGCGCCGTCGGGACGTTGGCCAGCGCGACCTTCCGGAGGTCCGGCGTCAGCTCGCCGAACTTCTTCTTCGCCAGCCAGCATTCGGCCGACGTCGCCAGAGCCTTGCGTCGCAGGAGCGACTCGAGCGGAGCATTGCCCTGCAGCGACACGAGCGGAAGGAGCGTGGAGAGGGCGTCGTCGTGCTTCCCGAGCAGGGCCTGGTTGCGGCCCTCGTAGAACCGGGCGAACGCCCCTCCCGCAAGCGTCGCGTACTTCTCGGCGATCGTCTTGAAGCGAGCGGTCGATTCCTCGAGCACCTTCTTCCACTCGTCCGAGTTCGGCTCGAGCGCCTTCGCCTTCTCGAACCAGGCGCTCGCCACCATGAGCCGCGTCTGCACGAGCTTCGCCTGCCACGTCTCCCGCTGCTCCTCGAGCTCGTCGGCGCGTCGCGCCGACGAGACGGTGCGACGACCGCCCTTCTTGCCCCCTGCCGGCTTCTCGTCCCCGTCCTTGCCGCTCTTGAGGGCCTCGAGCTCCGCCGCCACGCCGCGCAGCTCGCGCAGCACGGCATCCTCGGCGTTGGTGATCTTCTCCGGCAGTGGATCCTCCGGCTTCTTGACGGTGCCCTCGAGGGTCTTGATCGCGGCATCGAAGAAGGGGACGGCCTGCGCCCGCACCGCCTTCGCATCGACGCCCGGCTTCTTCGCCTCCTCGATCTTGGCACGGGCCCGCTCGATGAGGAGGTTGCCCTTCTGCGTGAATGCGTCGATCACCTGGATCCCGACGACCGAGCCGCCGAGGAAGGCGTCGAGCTGTCCAACCTTCGCCAGACCACCCGCGATCTGATGACCCAGATGGAAGCGGACCTTGGCACAAGGCTCGACTGGATCGCCGTCGATCACCACAACACCGGTCACCCGCACACCCACATCCTGCTGCGCGGCGTGACCGATGATGGCAAGCGGCTCGACATCGCCG
>DNLZ01000033.1:0-305 GCA_003488325.1 Planctomycetaceae bacterium | reverse complement strand
TGCTGCGCGGCGTGACCGATGACGGCAAGATCCTCAACATCGCCGGGGATTACATGGCCCATGGCATCCGCGAACGAGCGAGCGAGATCGTCACGCTGGAGCTGGGCCGCCAGACCGAGAAGGAGGTCAGCCGCCAGCTTGAACGCGAGGTGGATGCCGAGCGGTTCACCCGTCTCGACCGGATGCTGATCGCCGAGCAGGCGGCCAGCAATGAGTTTGCCGACCTGCGACCCGACAAGGATATGGCCGAGACCATGCGCCAGAACCGGGCGCTGCTGATCGACCGTGCCCGCAAGCTGGAGCGC
>DNLZ01000104.1:1816-2805 GCA_003488325.1 Planctomycetaceae bacterium | reverse complement strand
CCCGCCTCCTCGATGTGGGCGTCGAGCGGCTGGAAAGGCTGCTTGCATTTGGGGCAGTTGACCCGCACGAGCCGCTGCGCGAGGACGGCGATGATGCTCGAGGCGACGAGGTAGGCCGGCACGCCCATGTCGATCATGCGGGTGATCGCGCCGGGGGCGTCGTTCGTGTGGAGCGTCGAAAAGACGAGATGCCCCGTGAGGGACGCCTGGATGCCCATCTGGGCCGTCTCGGTGTCGCGCATCTCGCCCACGAGGATGACGTTGGGCGCCTGCCGGAGCATCGCGCGGATGACGCGGGCGAAGTCGAGGCCGATCTGGTGCTTGATCTCCACCTGGTTGATGCCCGCGAGGTAGTACTCGACCGGATCCTCCGCGGTGATGATCTTCGTGTCGGGCCGATTGAGCTCGTTGAGCGAGGCGTAGAGCGTGGTCGTCTTCCCCGACCCCGTGGGGCCGGTGACCAGGATGATGCCGTTCGGCCGCCGGATGAGGTTTTTGAACTGCCGGAAGTCGTGCTCGGACAGGCCGAGCTGGCGAATCCCGACCTTGATGTTGTCCTTGTCGAGAATCCGCATCACGACCGACTGGCCGTGGTTGGTGGGGAGGACCGAGACGCGGAGGTCGTAGTCCTTGCCGTCGGCCGTGAGCTTGATGCGGCCGTCCTGCGGGCGGCGCCGCTCGGCGATGTCGAGCTTCGAGAGGATCTTGATGCGGGAGAGGATGGCGCCGAGGAGACGCCGCGGCGGATTGTCGCGCTCGACGAGGCGGCCGTCGATGCGGTAGCGGATGCGGACGCGGTCCTCGAAGGGCTCGACGTGGATGTCGCTCGCCCGCAGCTGCACCGCCTCGGTGATGATGAGGTTGACGAGCTTGACCACCGGGGCGTCGGAGTTGTCCTCCTCCCCCTGGCCGGCGGCCTGCTCGACCGCCGTCTCGGTGAAGTCGATGGCGGTGTCGGTGAACTCCTGCAGCATCGAGTCGGCGCTCTC
>DNLZ01000104.1:0-1442 GCA_003488325.1 Planctomycetaceae bacterium | reverse complement strand
GGGGCGAGCGACAGCTCGACCTCGCGGTTGAGGATGAAGCGGAGCTTCTCCTGCGTGTCGAGGTCGGTCGGGTCGCAGCCGGCGATCCGCAGCACGCTGCCCTCGTCGGCGACCGGAAAGACCGTGTTTTCGCGGGCGATGCTCTCGGGCAGGAGACCGACGAGCTCGCTCGTGATCTCCGCCTTGGCGAGGTCGACGTACTTGAGGTGATGGGCCTTCGCGAGAGCCCGCATCACCTTCTCGCCGGAGGCGTAGCCGAGCCGCACCACCTCGTCCTGCAGCTTCTTGCCCGACGCCCCGGCGAGCTTCACCGCCTCGGCGAGCTGCTCGGCCGACACGATGCCGTCGTTGACGAGGATCTTGGCGAAGGGGTCGGAGGCCATGGGGCGCGGAGCCGTGGTCGCGGGGATGGGGATGGGACGGGAACGAGCGGGGGTCTGGCCGCGTGCCGCGGCGCCTTCAGCCTTCGAGGAACGTGTCTGCGTGTTCGTAGCCGGGGGCGCAGGTGCAGAGAAAGACGAGCTCCTGCTCGCCCGTATTGCGGATCGTGTGACGGGCGCCGGGCGGGATCGCGATCGCGTCGCCGGGCCCGACGGGCCTGGTCTCCTCGCCGAGCGTCATCGCGGCCGTGCCCGACAGGATGTAATAGATCTCCTCGGTGACGGCGTGGTGGTGGGGCGTGGTCGCCCGCCCGGGGGCGAGCCGCGCCTCGGCGAGGCTCTGCTTGCGGATCGCCGAATTGCGATGGGCGAGCAGTTCCCGGATGGTCGATCCGTCGACCGTCGTGAACGGCGTCGTATCGCGGTGGTTGACGATGTCCATGGCGGCTCGCATGGCCGACGCGGCAGGCGAGCCGCACCCCAGCCCAATATCGCGTTATAGCAGACCTTCGAGCAGGTAGAGCACCGCCGGAGGGATGTCGTGGCGTCGCCAGGCGGGGGCGTCCGGCAGGATCGCGGCGTCGAATGCCGCGTCGGACTCGACCACGAACGTGCTCCCGGGCGGGGCTGCCCCCACGAGCGCCGTCACGAGGGTCCGGATGTCGGCGGCGCGGTCGGTGAAGAACGTCCACGGCGGGGAGATGAACACGACCCACGGGGACGACCGGGGCAGGTCGGCCGGCAGCCGCTTGGCCCAGGTCAGCGCGTCGCCGGGACGCACGTCCGTCGCCGCGGAGACGCCGAGGGCGGCAGCCGACCGGACGAGGGCGTCGGCGGTCGGAAAGTGGCGCTCCACGAAAATCGCCCGCGCGGCCCCACGGCTGAGGGCCTCGAACCCGAGCGCGCCGGTGCCCGCGAAGAGGTCGATCGCCACCCGGTCCTTGACCGTCGGGCCGAGGAGATCGAAGAGCGTTTCCCGCACCCGGTCCTTCATGGGCCGCGTGCGCGCCGGGCCGCCCTCGGCACCCGCCTCGGGCACGTAGTCGAGTCGGCGGCCTCGCA
>DNLZ01000363.1 GCA_003488325.1 Planctomycetaceae bacterium | reverse complement strand
GCTGGGCGGGGCGTGCATGGCACGAAGCCTTTTCCGGTTGTCGCGACGGCATCGGGGCCGCGCCGATCACCCGCGGTTCGGCCGGGGGATGCGTCCACCGCCGCCGCGGGCTCGACGGCCCTGGCCCCGACCGCCGCCGCGGCCCGATGCGTTGCCTGAACGGAGGTCGGCGATCCGGTCGCGGAGGGCCGCGGCCCGTTCGAAGTCGAGGTCCGCGGCTGCCTCCATCATCTCCGCCTCGAGCTGGCCGAGCAGTTCGGCGGTGCGTCGGCGCGACTCGTCCCCCTGCCCCACCGCCTCGAACGCGACGGCGCGGGCCGCCGCCTCCGCCTCGATGCCGGCGCGAATCTCCTTGCGCACGGTCTCGGGGGTGATGCCATGCTCGCGGTTGTACGCCTCCTGGAGCAGCCTCCGGCGCCGTGTCTCGTCGACCGCCTGCCGCATCGACTCCGTGACCGTGTCCGCGTAGAGGATCACCCGGGCGTCCACGTTGCGGGCCGAGCGACCGATCGTCTGCATGAGCGAGGTCTCGCTGCGCAGGAAGCCCTCCTTGTCGGCATCGAGGATCGCCACGAGCGACACCTCCGGCAGGTCGAGTCCCTCGCGCAGGAGGTTCACGCCGACGAGCACGTCGAAGCTCCCCTTGCGCAGCTCCATGAGCAGTTCCACGCGCTCGAACGCATCGAGCTCGCTGTGCAGCCACCGGCAGCGCACCTTCCGTTCCTGGAAGTACGCGGAGAGATCCTCCGCCAGCTTCTTCGTGAGCGTCGTCACCAGGACGCGCTGGCCGGCCGCCACGACCGCGTCGATCTCGGCGGAGAGGTGCACGACCTGCTGCTTCGCCGGCACGATCTCGATCACGGGGTCGAGCAGTCCGGTCGGGCGGATCACCTGCTCGACGACCTCGCCGCCCGTGCGGGCGAGCTCCCATGGGCCCGGAGTGGCCGACACGAAGATGGTGCGCCGCAGCCGACGCTCCCACTCGTCGAACATGAGCGGACGGTTGTCGAGCGCGCTCGGTAGGCGAAAGCCGTGGTCGACGAGCGTGGTCTTCCGCGCCTTGTCGCCGGCGTACATGCCGCGGACCTGAGGCACGGTGACGTGCGACTCGTCCACGAAGAAGAGAAAGTCATCGGGGAAGTAGTTGAAGAGCGTCGTCGGCGTGCTGCCGGGGGCACGCCCCGACAGCGGCCGCGAATAGTTCTCGATGCCGGGGCAGAATCCGGCCTCGAGCATCATCTCGATGTCGAAGCGGGTGCGGGCGTTGAGTCGCTGGGCCTCGAGGAGCTTGCCCTGGCTCTTGAGTTCGGCGAGCCGCTGCTCGAGTTCATCGCGAATCGTGGCCACCGCAGCCCTGATCCGGTCCTCCGGCATGACGAAGTGCCGGGCCGGGTAGAAGTACGTCTCGTCCTTCTTGCCGGCCACCTCGCCGCTCGTCGGGTGCACGACGGCGATCGATTCGATCGTGTCGCCCCAGAACTCCACGCGGCATGCCAGCTCGTCGTAGGGCGGCCAGATGTCGACCGAGTCGCCGCGGACGCGGAATTTTCCGCGGTCGAGGGCGATGTCGGTCCGCTCGTAGTGGATCGACACGAGCCGTTCGAGCAGCTGCTCGCGGGTCGTCGTCAGGCCGGTCGCGAGCCGCACGACCATCGAGCGGTAGTCATCCGGCGATCCCAGGCCGTAGATGCAGGAGACGCTCGCGACGACGACGACGTCGCGGCGGCTGACGAGCGCACTGGTCGCCGCGAGCCGCAGACGGTCGATCTCCTTGTTGATCGCGGCATCCTTCTCGATGTAGATGTCGCGCTGCGGAATGTACGCCTCGGGCTGGTAATAGTCGTAATAGCTGACGAAGTAATGCACCGCGTTGTGCGGGAAAAAGTCGCGAAACTCGGCGTACAGCTGGGCGGCGAGCGTCTTGTTGTGGGAGAGCACGAGTGTCGGACGGCCGACCCGGGCGATCACGTTGGCCATCGTGAAGGTCTTGCCCGAGCCCGTGACGCCCATGAGCACCTGCGAGCCACGTTCCTCGGCGATGCCCTGCACGAGGGCGTCGATCGCCGCCGGCTGATCGCCCGCCGGCTCGTAGGGGGCGACGAGTTCGAAGACACCCCGGTCGAGCCCTGACGCGTCGTTCATGGCACCGCCTCGGACGGCGGCTCGCTCCCGCCGAGCGGCCGCAGGTGGGGACGCATGCGCTCGAGGATGGTGGGCCCGATGCCTGGCACGTCGAGGAGGCCCGCGGCCGTGTCGAACGGGCCGTGCTCCCGCCGATGCTCCACGATCCGGGCGGCGAGCGCGGGGCCGAGCCCCGGGAGTTGGGCGAGTTCGCCGACGGGAGCGGTGTTCACGTCGATCGTGAACACCATCGATGGAGGTGGTGGACGATCGTGGTCCACGAGGCCTCCCGACATCCCGCCCGCGAGCAGAAACCACGCGGCCATCGCGACGAGCGCGAGGCCCGTGCCCCACGCGACCAGCGTCTGGGCTGGCGCGGGAAACCAGAACGGTCCGGAGTGGTGCTGCTGCATGGTGACGCTCGACTACGATAGGCTACGGGCGTCGTGACGACCGCGGCAACGGGCCGTTTCTCGATACCCCACCCCTGACCCGTCGGCATGAATTCCTCCACCACGGCCGGCCATCGCCCCTGCCCCGATTTCCGTCAGGCGGTGTGGGATGACGAGCTGGCGGCTCTCGTCACCGGACTGGCGGGCGACTGGCTGGCGGAGGATCTCGCCGACGAATGCGACTGGACGAGCATCTCGACCGTCGACGCCTCGGCGGCAAGCGAACTGGCGATCGTCTCGCGCGGACCAGGCGTGGTGGCGGGCCTGCCCGTGGCGGCCGCGGTGGCGGCAGTGGCCAGTCCGCACCTCGTGGTGCGGCCGTTGGTCTCGGACGGTGCGACCGTCACGGCCGGCCAGTCCGTCGCCACGCTCTCCGGACCGACGCGGGCGGTGCTCACGGCCGAGCGCACGATGCTCAACGCCCTGGGCCGGCTTTCGGGGATCGCGACGGCGGTGCGCCGACTCGTCGACGCGGTGGCCGGCCGCCCCTGCCGCGTCTACGACACCCGCAAGACCGTGCCGGGCTGGCGGGCACTCGACAAGTACGCCGTCCGTGCCGGCGGCGGCTGGAACCACCGGTCGGGGCTCTACGACGCCATCCTCATCAAGGACAACCACCTCGCGGCCGCCCGGTCCGCAGGCCATGATCCGGCCGCGGTCGTGCGGCGGGCCCGCGCGTTCGTGGCCGCGACGTTTCCGGCGAGTCGGGCGTCGCGGACCGTGGTCGAGATCGAACTCGACTCGGCCGCCGAACTGCCGGCAGTCCTCGAGGCGGGGCCCGATGTCGTCCTGCTCGACAACATGAAGCCGCCGGAACTGGCGCGGTGTGTCGCGATTCGGGACCGCGAAGCCCCCGGCGTCATTCTGGAGGCCTCCGGAGGGATCCGACCGGAGACGGTGGCGACGATTGCGGCGAGCGGAGTCGATCGTGTGAGCACCGGTTGGCCCACGCATGCGGCGCCGTGGCTCGACATCGCCCTCGACTGGAAGGAACAGGCGGTGGAGCGCACCGCATGAGCCGAGGCCGCGGAAGGAGAGGCGAGATCGGCGCCCGCCCGTGCCGAATCAGACGCCGAGCAGGCGATTCCGCTTGGTGCGACGCTCCGCCCGCAGACGGGCACGACGCCGTGTCTCGCTCGGCTTCTCGAAGAACTCGCGCTTCCGCATCTCCTTCTTGATGCCGCTGCGCTCGACCAGTTTCCGGAAGCGTCGCACCGCCTCCTGGATGCTCTCCTGGTCCCGAACCGTCAACTTGACCATGCCTTCTCCCAGATGCGGTGCCGTCGTGGCCGAGAGTATAAGTGGCGGCGAACGTCGCGTCCATCGTATCCCGTGGCCGAGAGCCGCCGGGGTGGGGCGGACCTGCCTGGCGACGCCGACGGCGGTGGCGCGTTGCGGCAGTGCGCGGACCACCGCACAATGCCGGGCGGTGGGCGTCGTGTTTCCCGACCCCCGTGCGCGTGGCGACCGAACGGATCGACGTGCCATGCAGCCGACCACATCCGGCGGGTTGCGATGATGCCGGTCTGTCTCTCGACGGCGGTGGACATCGCACGCCTCGTGCCACCCGGCGGGCTCGCGCGGCTGGGGCTCGTGGCGCTCGTGGCCGCGACGATCCTCGTGCTCACCCTGCCGCGGGTCCGCCGCCGCTGGGCGATCTGGCCGCTCGCCTTCCTGCTCGCGGCGCCCCTGCCGACGGCCGTCGCCCTGCCGATGGCCGACCCGTTCGCGGGCGCGATGGCGGCCGCAACCACGCGGTTCCTGCTGGTCGGATCCCTCTTCCAGTCGATCCTGCTCGTGGTGCTCGTCTCGGCGTGGGAGCGGGTCGGCCGTCCGCTGCCGCGCATCTTCCTCGACGTGCTCCTGTGGCTCGTCGTCGGCGGCGCGCTCGTCAGCACGCTCTACGAGGCGGGCGTGCGGCCCGAGAGCCTCTTCACCGGCTCGGCGGTCGTGACCGCCGTCCTCGGATTCGCGCTGCGCGACACGCTCGGAAACGTGTTCGCGGGACTGGCCATCCACGCCGAGTATCCCTTCGAGGTCGGCGACTGGATCCAGTACGACGCGAACCCGGCGCACGTCGGCAAGGTCGTCGAGATCAACTGGCGGGCGACGAAGGTGATCACGCTCGACGAGGCGTACGTGATCATCCCCAACGGCCAGCTCGCGCAGGCATCGATCCGCAACTTCACCAAGCCCGAGCCGTGGTCGCGCCGCAGCCTGTTCGTCGTGACGCCGTACGGAGTCCCGCCCCAGCGGGTGCAGGCGATCATCCTG
>DNLZ01000180.1:11074-12891 GCA_003488325.1 Planctomycetaceae bacterium | reverse complement strand
GAGGATGAGGATGAAGACGAGGAGGAAGACGACGACGACTGATTGACGTCCCGTCGGCGACACGTCGGGCCGGGTTCGTCCGACGCAGTTCGGAGAGGTGGCAGAGTGGTCGAATGCGCGTCTTTGCTAAAGACGTGTCCGGTCAAAAGCTGGACCGCGGGTTCGAATCCCGCCCTCTCCGCTCGGAACGGGCCAGGTGTGGAAGCGGTTCGATGAGGGAGTGAAGCCCTCCGGGCGTGATGTCCGTCACGTTCGCGGTGCCCGGGTGACGCGATGGGCCGTGCGTCGCCGCTTCATGCGGGGGCTTCGCCTGCCCGACCGCGTTCGAGCCCCGCCCGGATGGGCGTCCGTGAGCCAGCATGATGGGGCACATCGTCGTCTGCGGGCTCGGGCGGTTCGGGCTCACCATCGTCGAGGCGCTGCGATCGGCGCAACGAGGTGTCACGGTCATCACGGACGCGCGGACGAATCAGGATCGCATCGACCGGGCGACGGCGGCGGGCGCGACGATCGTCGCGGGCGACTTTCGCTGTGCCGGCGCCCGTCACGCCGCGAACGTGCACGGCGCGGCGGCCGTGCTGCTGACCACGTCGAACGACGTCGACAATCTCGAGACGGCACTCGAGGTTCGCGACGAGGTGCCGGCGGTGCCGGTCGTCATGCGGCACTCGGAGCCTCGACTGAATCGACGACTCGAGGCCGACTTCGGCATCCACGCCGCCATGTCGCCGGCGCTCATCGCCGCAGACGCGTTCGTGCAGGCCGCGCTCGAAGCCCCCTCGCCTCAGGTCGCCTCCGGTCGGCATGCCCGACGCATCGTCGTTCCGCGGCCGGGTGTGCGGCCGGAGTACGTGCTCATTCCGGGGGTCCTGCTCGCGATCTACGGGGTCGCGATCGTGGTGTTCCGGGCGTCGCTCGGCCTCGACTGGATCGATGCTGCCTACTTCGCGACGTCGATCGTCACCACGGTCGGCTTCGGTGACTTCAACCTGCAGCACGCCCCCGTCGCCGTGAAGCTCTTCGGCATCGCGCTCATGTTCGCCGGCATCGTGCTCATTGCCATCATCTCCTCCCTGCTGACGATCTTCATCGTGTCGGGGACGGCGGATCAGGTCCTGAACGCCGCGCGTGCCAGACGTCTGCACGATCACGTGGTGGTGTGCGGGATTGGGCAGGTCGGCAGCGCGGTCGCGCGGGACCTGCGTCGGCGGGGAGTGCGTGTGGCGATCGTGGATCCGGCCGCCTTCGACGACGACCATCGTGAACTGCGGCTGCGCTGTCCCGTGATCGTCGGTGATGCGACGCGTCCGGCGGTGCTCGGCCGCGCGGGCATCGACCGCGCGCGGGCGCTCGTCGCGTGCACCGCGAACGACGCGCTCAATCTCGAGATCGGACTCACCGCCCAGTCGATCCTCGAGGGGCATCGGGTGAGCCGCCCGCTGCGGCTCGTGCTCCGGTGCTTCGACGCCGACGTCGCGCGCCGCATCCACGCCGTCTCCGCGGATTACACGCTGCTCTCCGAGGCCCAGATCGCGGCACCCGTCTTCGTGCGCCGCGCGATCGAGGCGGCCGAGGCCGGGTGACCCCGTGATGCCACGCATGGACGGTCGTGATCAGGCGAGGACCTCGCGCACCACGCGGCCGTGGACGTCGGTGAGACGGTAGTCGCGCCCGGAATACCGGAACGTGAGCCGCTCGTGGTCGAGGCCCAGCAGGTGGAGGATCGTGGCGTGCAGGTCGTGCACGTGCACCTTGTTCTCCACCGCGCGGAAGCCGAACTCGTCGGTCTCACCCCAGGTCATGCCCCCCCGCACGCC
>DNLZ01000180.1:0-10689 GCA_003488325.1 Planctomycetaceae bacterium | reverse complement strand
GTGCGGCCGAACTCGCCCCCCCAGATCACGAGCGTGTCCTCGAGCAGGCCGCGGGCGTGCAGGTCGGCGAGCAGAGCCGCCGTCGGACGATCGATCGCACGGCAGAGCGTGCCGACCTGCTCGTTGTGCTTGGAGTGCGTGTCCCACGGCTGACCGTTGCCGTAGTACACCTGCACGAACCGCACGCCCCGCTCGACGAGCCGGCGCGCGAGCAGGCAGCCGGTGGCGTAAGGCCCCTCGCCGTAGGCCGCGCGGGTGCCGGCCGTTTCCCCCGACAGGTCGAAGGCCTCGCGGGCGTCCGTCTGCATCCGGAAGGCCGTCTCGAGCGAGGCGATGCGGCCGTCGAGCGCGTCGTCGGGACCGCGGGCGTCGCGATGCGCGGCGTTCATCCGCTGGAGCAGGTCGAGCATTTTGCGCTGCGCGTGACGGGAGCCGGCCGGCGCGCCGAGGTAGGGAATCAGACCGTCTCCATCGAGCTGCGAGTGGTTGACGTAGGTGCCCTGGTAGGCCGCGGGCAGGAACGAGTTTGTCCAGAGTTCGGCGAAGCGCACGGGCCGGCCGGGGCAGAGCACGACGTAGCCCGGGAGGTTGTCGTTGGCGGAGCCGAGACCGTAGAGCATCCACGATCCCATGCTCGGGCGGGTCGGCAGGATCGTGCCATTGTTCATCTGGAAGAGCGCCGGGCCGTGGTTCGGGTTGTCGGCGTGCATCGACCGCAGGACGCAGATCCGATCGACATGCTCCGCGAGGTGCGGCAGGAGGTCGCTCACCGGCACGCCGCTCTCGCCGCGCGGTGCGAACGACGCAGCCGAGGGCATGAGGCCGCCGGTCTTGCGTTCGGTCCGCAGATTCGCCCCCTCCGGACGCTGTCCGGCGTAGGTCGCCAGGGCCGGTTTCGGGTCGAAAAGGTCGGCCTGAAACGGCCCCCCGTTCATGAACAGGTGGATCACGCGGCGGGCACGCGGGACGAAGTGGGGGCCGGGGGCCGCACCGCCGGGCCGCGCGGCCGACGCATCGGCGGCGAGCGCCTGCGCCGCTGCCAGCATGCCCAACCCACCACCGAGCGACTCGAGCAGCAGCCGCCGTGGCACGGCACATGGTTCGCCGGTGCGGGCCTCGGGTGTGGTCGGGAACGGCGTCATGGCGAACTCCTCAGTCCACGAACAGAAACTCGTTGCTTCCCAGGAGGGCGTGGGCATACGCGACCCACGGATCGGCCGCGGCGTCGCCGCCGTCGAGCCGCGCCGCCGTCAGAAACTCGGCCGCAGTGAAGAGCTCGTCATCCCGTGCGGGCCGACCGAAGACCAGGCGGTGGGCGCGGTGGAGGCGAGCGGCGCCGCCGTCCGGCGCCTCGCGTACGAGTCGTGCGGCCAGGGCCGTGGCGCGGGCCGCGAGGAACGGACTGTTGAGCGTGAAAAGTCCCTGCAGCGGTGTCGTGGTCTCGAGCCTGCGCTCCGCGTGAAGCCCCGGGTCTGGAAAGTCGTGCAGCAGGAGCATCTTCGCCGGCTCGCGGCGGTGCACGGTGGTGTAGATCGTGCGGCGCAGGTTGGCCGGGTCGTCGGCGGCGCACGAGGGGCCTCCGACCGCGAGATCGATCTCGCCGGTGACGGCGAGCATGGCGTCACGCCATGGCTCGATCTCGAGCCGACGACGATTCATGCGCCAGAGAAGCCGGTTGTCCGGATCGATGCGGGCGTCGGCAGGATCGAAGCGGCTCGACTGCCGCCACGTGGAGGAGGCGACGATCTGCCGGTGCAGCCACTTGAGCGACCAGCCGTGCTCCACGAAACCTGCCGCGAGGTGCTCGAGCAGCGCTGGATGAGACGGCGGCGCTCCCAGGAGACCGAAGTTGCTCGGCGTCTCGACGAGGCCGCGACCGAAGTGGCCGAGCCAGACTCGATTGACGATCACGCGCGCCGCCAGGGGCGCGGCCTCGTCGACGATCGCGGCGGCGAGCTCCGCCCGTCCGCTGCCGGTGGACAGCGGACGCGGCGTGCCGCGTGACAGGACCGCGAGGAATCGCCGGGGCACGACGCGGCCGGGCCGATTCGGATTGCCGCGAACATGCACGGGCAGGTCCTGCGCGCCGGGCCGCCAGGCGAGCTTCGTGCCCGACTGCGGGTCGTCACCGGCGAGAACCACATCGAGGGCCTCGTCGACGACCGCTCCCACCAGTGGCGTGTCGTACAGCGGGGTCGACGTCCTGATGGCGGCGATCTTCGCCTCGAGCGCCTGGATGCTCTCGGCAGGAGCGGGCTTCTCCTGGCGCGCCTTCTTCAACGACGCCTCGAGCGCGGCCACCTCCGCCTTCGCGGCGGCGACCGGCGCGTAGTCCTCGTCGGGAATCATCGGTCGGTCGATCATGCGGGTGCTCGCGAAGACGCCCGCAAGCCCGTAGTAGTCCTCCTGGGTCACCGGATCGAACTTGTGGTCGTGGCACCGCGCACAGGCGAGCGAGAGCCCGAGGAACGTCCGCCCCACCGCGTCGACCCGCTCCTCCCACTCGTCCGCGACGATGACCTTGATGATGTCCGGCGGCAGCTGCAGTTCCTTGAAATAGGTCGGTGCCAGACCGAGAAACCCGAGGGCGGCACGATCTCCGGGGCCGGTCTCCGCGAGGTGATCGGTGGCGAGCTGGCGTCGCACGAACTGGTCGTAGGGCATGTCGTCGTTGAATGCCCGCACGACCCAGTCGCGGTAATGCCACGCACCGGCGGTGCTGCCGAGCCACGACTCGGTGGTGTCGGCATAGCGCGCGAGATCGAGCCACATGCGGGCCTGCCGCTCCCCGAAGTGGGGCGACGCCAGCAGACGCTCGACGGCGGCGTCGAATGCCCGCGGGGATGGATCGGACACGAAGGCCTCGATCTCCTCCGGCGTGGGCGGGAGGCCGACGAGGTCGAACGACAGCCGTCGCAGGAGCGTGCCTCGATCGGCCTCCGGCGCCGGGGCGAGATCCCGTTCGCGCAGCGCGGCGAGCACGAATGCATCGATGGGATTCGTGACCCATCGATCGTCGATCTGTGGCACCGGCGGGGACGCGAGGGGCAGGAACGACCAGAATCCCCTGCTCGATTCGATGTCGGGAGGCGTGCTGGCCGCGTCGGCCGCTCCGTCGGCGGGCATCGGAGCCCCCCGCGCGACCCAGTCGACGACGAGATCGATGTCGGCCTGCGGCAGTCGGCCTCGGGGCGGCATGTCGAGGCCGTCGCCCGCGTGCCTGAGGGACGCCACCAAGAGGCTTTCCCTGGGATGGCCCGGTATCACGGCGGGCCCGCTGTCTCCTCCGGCGAGCAGGAGGTCGCGACGGTCGAGCCGCAGGCCGCCCTGGACGACCTTCGCGTCTCCCGAGTGGCACTCGTAGCAGTGCCGGTGCAGCAGAGGGCGAATCCTCCGCTCGAAGTGTTCGATGGCGGCCGAATCGACACCATCGGCAGCGGACACGTCGGGGGTCGCGAGCACGATCGCCCCCCATCCCGCCAGGACGACGACCTGCTGCAGGCGGCAGCGTCGGCGAAACGATGACGAGCCCATCGGCACACTCCCTCCGACAGGATACCCCGCCCGTGGCCCCCCCGAAACGGCCTCCGGGATCGCGCGTGCGGCATCCGCGTCAGCGAACCCGGGCTCCCGCTCACGCGCGGAGCGACCGGACCAGATCGGGAAGCTCGGAGACCGACGGGATCACGTGGTCGGCGCCGACGGCACGAAACTCCCGTTCGACGACGCCGAGCCGCAGAGCGCGGTCGGTCGCGGACAGGGCGGAGAGTTCCTCGAGCGAGAGTCCCAGCGCGTTGCCGGTGCACGTGACGGCGACCGTGATGCAGCCGGCGTTGCGACCGGCCTCGATGCCGACGGCCGTGTCATCGACCGCGATGATCCGGTCCAGTGGGGAGGCGCCGAGTGCCTCCGCGGCGCGGAGGTTCATCCAGGGTGCCGGACGGCCTTCCGGCACGTCGTCGGCACAGACGATCACGTCGGGCGCGTAGCCCTGGGCCGCTGCGAGCGGAGCGACGATCGCCATGAGGGCGCGGGTGTAGCCGGTGGTCGAGCCGATCCGCGCGCCGAGCTCGCGGCAGGCGGCCACGGCCTCGATCACTCCCGGGATCACGACGGTGGAGCGGGCGAGCACCTCCTTCTGCAGCGGCAGGAAGTCGTGGTACATCGCCTCGACATCGGAGCGGGTCGGCGGTCGTCCATGGGCCTCGCACCAGGCCTGGGCGACCCGGGGCGTCGATGCCACGGCCGCGATGTGATCGAGCTTGGCCATGCCCATCGGGCCCCGCGCCTCGGCGACGGAGATCGCGACGCCTCGACGGCGAAAGATGTCGATGAAGACAGTGGCCGGAGCACGGCTGCCGTGGTCGATCGTGGTGCCGGCCCAGTCGAGGAGCACCGCGACGATGCCCTGCCCGTGCTCCCGCCGATGGTCGTCCATGCGCCTCATGAGGCCCCGCTCCAGTGCCGCCAGGCGCGCTCGGCGATGCCGAACGCGAGCGTCATGCCCGCCCCGCCGGTGCCCGTGCACAGGTGCACGCCCGGCTCGAGGCACCGTTCGATCGCGACCTCTTCGGGCCGCGAGGACGGCACGGAGAGATAGATTCCATGCCACCGTTCCACGATCGTCCAGTCGGGGAGCGCGACGATGCGGCCGAGCTCGCGCAGGATGAGTGCGTCGATCTCCTCGCGATCGAACGGCTCGATCGCCTCGTCGTATTCGTGCGAGTCACCGATGATGATCTCGCCGCCCTCGAGCTGGGAGGCCATGACGTGGATTCCGAACCGGTCGAGCTCGGGAGTCTCCCGCGCGATCCGGTCGCGCAGCCGCGGAAGCGCCGGGCATCTGGCGAAGGAGGCGTAGTGCCGGAGCGTGAGACCGCCGGCGAGGTGCGGACCGAGGCGCCACCCCACCGGGGGCGCCCGCAGCTTGAGCATCTGCAGCTTGCAGCGCCGCGGGGCGTCCGGACCCGCGGTCGCTCGGTCCGCGTGCCCCGGGGCCAGGTGCGCGAGGTCCGCCCCGGGGCAGACGATGACGCGGTCGAACCGCCCGAGCGTTCCCCGTGGCCCGACCACCTCGCCTCCATGGACGGAGAGGATCGGCGTGCCGAACGTGAAGCGCACGCCATGGCGTGCGGCGAGCCACGCGGGCAGCGTTCGCAGCGTGGCGCGTGGATCGACACCGAGTTCGGTGCCGCTCCACAGCCCGCCGAGGAGCCCGGACACGTTGGCCCCGGGCGTGAGCGACCGCACCTCTTCGACCGAGAGCATGCGGCACTCCGGCCGCTCCCTCCGTTCGCGGGCGGTGAATTCCTCCAGCACCGCGAGCTCGTCGGGGAGGTGCGCGAGATGAATCGATCCACAGGGAGTCGCACGGATGCCGGCCTCTTCTGCCAGTGCGAGCCAGCGCGCGCGGCTCTCGAGCGCCAGGTCGAGGCGTTCGCCGGCTGGCTGTCCGATCGGCCAGACCATGCCGAAGTTGCGCACGGAGGCGCCCTGCGCCCGGCTGTCGCGGTCGAAAACGAACACCGTGTGTCCGCGGCGGGCGCCGGCCCATGCGTGGGCGAGGCCCACGATCCCCGCGCCGATCACGGCCACGCGTTGGGGGTTCTCTGCCGGGAACCCGTGGGAACGATCCCTGGGGTCGGCGGCATCCGGAGGCAGCATGCGCGACACGCCGGGGGGCGGACGATCGTCCGTGCCCCCATGATACGCTCCACGCCGCGAGGACCGGGAGTGGTACGCACCGTCTGCATCGGACGCGCGCCGTGGAACGACCCGTGATCGATTCCGAGCCAGAGGTCGCTGCTGGCTCCGTGCCCGACCCCGCCGGCACGGTCGGCTCGCGACCCGCCCGAATCCCGTGGACCGATTCCGCGTGGGCGACCGCCGCGGCCTTCGGCACGTACTTCTGCATGTATGCCTTCCGCAAGCCCTTCACGGCCGCCGAGTTCGAGGGCTCCGAGGTCGCGGGCATCGACTTCAAGACCGTGCTCGTCACCGCGCAGGTCATCGGCTACACGCTGTCGAAGTTCGTCGGCATCAGGATCGTGTCCGAGATGCCACCCCGCCTGAGGCCGCTGGCGATCGTGCTGCTGATCCTCGCCGCTGAGGTCGCGCTTGTGCTCGCCGGAGCGACGCCGCGGCCGTGGAATGCCGTGTGGCTCTTCTGCAACGGCCTCCCTCTCGGCATGGTCTTCGGACTCGTGCTCGGCTGCCTCGAGGGGCGGCGCGTGTCGGAGGTGCTCACCGCGGGCCTGTGCGCGAGCTTCATCGTCGCGGACGGGGCGATGAAATCGGTCGGGGCGTGGCTGCTCGCATGCGGCGTGTCCGAGGACTGGATGCCGGCGGCGGCGGGAGCGATGTTTCTCGCGCCGCTGGCCGTGTGCGCGTCGATGCTCGCCCGTGTGCCCGCGCCCGACGAGCATGATCGCCAGGCACGCGCCGAGCGCGGGACGCTGTCTCGCGTCGAGCGTCGCGACCTCTGGAGCCGACACGCGGTGGGACTCTCGGCCATCGTGGTCCTCTACCTGCTCGTGACGATCCTGCGGAGCGTGCGGGCTGACTTCGCGCCGGAACTCTGGCACAGCCTCGGCGTAACCGCCGCGCCGGGCACCTTCACGAGATCGGAGCTCGTCGTGGCGGCGGGGGTCATCGCGATCAACGGCACGCTCGCCGCCGTGCGCGACAACAGGACGGCGTTCTTCGTCGCATTGATGGTCTGCGGTGCGGGCATCGCCGTCGCGGTCGGTGCGCTCGTGTCGCAGGCCATCGGGGTTCTCGCCCCGCTTCCCTTCATGATCCTGATCGGCCTCGGCCTCTACATGCCCTATGTCGCCGTGCACACGACCGTGTTCGAGCGGCTGTTGGCGATGACCCGGGAACGGGGCACGGTCGCCTTTCTCATGTACGTGGCGGATGCATTCGGCTACCTCGGGTACGTGGGCGTGATGCTCGGGAGGAACCTCCGGGGTGGTCAGCCGGCCACCGGGAGCGACTTCCTCGCGTTCTTCGGCGTCGTGGCCTGGTCGACGATGCTGGTGTCGGCGGTCATGCTGGTGATCGCGGTGCGCGCGTTCGTGCGCGTGGAGCACGGCGCTCCCGCGGAGGCCCGGGCACGTGGCGCACCAGCCGAGGAGCGGCGATGACGGGCGGAACGCATGGCACGGACGGCACGCTGGCCGCGGTCTTCGACGGGACGCCGGGCGCGCTGCGACTCGAACGGCTGCCGTTGCCGATCCCGACCGGCGGCGCGATGCGGGTGCGGGTGCTCGGCTGCACGCTGTGTGGAAGCGACCTGCACAGCCTGCACGGCCGCCGCACCGTGGCCGTGCCCACGGTGCTCGGCCATGAGACTGTGGGTGCGATCGAGGCCTTCGGACCCGAGGCGGTGCGCCATGACGTGGCGGGCGCGAGGCTGGAGATCGGGGACCGCATCACGTGGGCGGTGGTGGCCGCCTGCGGCGGCTGCCTCTTCTGCCGGCGGGGATTGCCCCAGAAGTGCCTCCGGGGCGTCAAATACGGGCACGAACCGCTGCGTCCCGGGCTGGACCCGCTCGGAGGACTCGCCGAACACTGTCTGCTCGTCGCGGGCACGGCGATCGTGAAACTCCCGCCGGCGCTGTCGCTCGAGATGGCCTGCCCGGCGAGCTGCGCCACCGCCACAGCCGTCGCGGTGTGCGAGGCGGGGGGCGTCCACCCGCTCGGCCCGACGACGATCGGGCCTTCGTGTCGACCGCTCGATGCCGCAGCCTCGGAGCGACCGAGTGACCAGGTGGTCTGTGTGCTCGGGGCCGGGCTCCTCGGACTCTCCGCGATCGCGCTCGCGCAGGAGGTCGGCGCGACGATCGTCTGCGTCGAGCCTGATGAGCGGCGTCGCGCCCTGGCCGCGGGATGCGGCGCGTCCATCTGCTGCCCGCCCGAAGAGGCGGCGGAGCGCGTCGCGTCGGTGTCGGCCGGCCATGGTGCCGACGCGGTTCTCGAACTGTCGGGTGCGCCGACGGCATGGGACACGGCATGGCGGGTCGTGCGGATGGGTGGACGGATCGTGCTCGCCGGCGCGGTGGTCCCCGTGCCGACGGTGCCGGTCGATCCGGAGCAGGTCGTGCGCCGACACGTCTCCATCCACGGCGTGCACAACTATGCGCCGCGACATCTCGTCGCGGCCGTCGCATTCCTCGCCCGCTGCGCGGACAGCGCCGCGCTCGCGAATCCGGTCGCCGACTGGATGCCCCTGCACCGCGTCGATGACGCGGTGAAACGCGCCGCCGACCCGGGGATCATCCGCGTGGGCGTCCGACCAGGATGACCGTCCGGGGGACGCACGGTTTTCCCGACATCGTCCGCCGTGCGACAATCCGAGCCACGAGGACCGTTCATCCGTGAGGGAGCCGCCATGCGCATCGTGATCACGAGCCGCGACCACCGATCGCCCACCGTCGGCATGGGGTTCACGAAGACGCTGGCCATGCTCGCGGCCGCCGTGACCGCGGGTGTCGATCGATCACGAGCCGATCCACCCGCCGCCGAGGCCGCGAGCGGGGTGGTGGCGGGGAGGGCGGACACGACCCGCGTGCCGGACCTGGCGAAGCAGGTGCGCGGGTCGGTCGTGGTGGTGACGCACGAGGGGAGGGACGGCGGACGACAGGGACTCGGCACGGGCTTCGTGATCGATGCCGCGGGACTCATCGCGACGAACCTTCACGTCGCCGGCGAGGGCCGGCCGCTCGAGGTCGCGCTCGCGGACGGAACGCGTCATCGGGTGGTCGAGGTGACCGCCTCGGATCGCACGCTCGACCTGGCGATCCTGCGGATCGAGCCTCCCGCACGGCCCCTCGTGCCGCTGGCCCTCGGCAGCTCGGCCGACCTCCCTGACGGGTTGCCCATCGTGACGGTCGGGAATCCGCTCGGCCTCACGTTCAGTGTCGTCAGCGGCGTTGTCTCGGGCACGCGGGAGGTGGAGGGGCGCGAGATGATCCAGCTGGCGATGCCGATCGAGCCGGGCAACAGCGGCGGCCCCGTCGTCGATCCGGAGGGACGTGTGGTCGGCGTGGTGACGATCAAGTCGCTCGTCACCCGGAACCTCGGCTTCGCCGTGGGCGTCGACGCGCTGCGCACACTGCTCGAGCGCCCCAATCCGATACCGATCTCGCGATGGTTGACGCTCGGGACGCTCGACCCGACGCGGTGGACGACGCTCTTCGGCGCACGCTGGCAGCAACGTGGAGGGAGGATCGCCGTCAGTGGCGAGGGGGACGGTTTCGGTGGGCGCGCACTCTGCCTCGCGGTCGCGGAGCCGCCGGGTCTGCCCTACGAGGCGACCGTGGAGGTTCGGCTCGACGACGAGCGGGGCGCGGCGGGTCTGGTGTTTCACGCCGACGGAGGCGACCGTCACTACGGCTTCTACCCGTCGGGCGGCCGGCTCCGGGTGTCCCGCTTCGAGGGCCCGACGGTGAACGACTGGGCCGTGCTCCGGGAGCTGTCGGCGGCCCGGTATCGGCCTGGTGACTGGAACACCCTGACGGTCCGCGTGGAGCAGGGGCGATTCGTCTGTTCGTGCAACGGCGATGTCGTCACCGTCGTGGCCGACGCCCGGCTCCCACCGGGGCGCGTGGGGATCGCGAAGTTTCGTGACACCGAGGCCGAGTTCCGCCGCTTCCGCGTCGCCGCCTCGCTCGCGGAGGGGCGGCCCGGACCCGATGCCGAGGCGCGCCTCCGGACCGCCTTCGACCGTCTGCCGTCGCTCGCCAGCCTGACGGAGTCGGACGTGGCGGTGCTGGCGGCCGAGACGGAGCCGGTCGCGGCCATGCTGCGGGAGCGTGCCGACGACCTCGAGGCGAGGGTGGGCGAGCTTCGGCTCGTGGCGGCCGATGTGCATACGGCAGCCGTCGTCCCGGCGATCGTGGCCGCCGTGGAGGAGGGGGAAGGTGCCGATCTCCTCCGCGCGGCACTGGAGGTGGCGCGGCTCGACGACGACGAGCTCGACGTCGAGGACTACGTCGCCCGCGTCGATCGGATGGCCGAGGACGTCCGCCGCACGTTTCCCGTCGATGCCGACGAGGTCGCTCGACGCGAGGCGATCGACCGCCACCTCTTCGCGGAGAACGGTTTCCACGGGAGCCGGTCGGAGTACTACCACCGCGCCAACAGCCACGTCAGCCGCGTCATCGACGACCGCGAGGGTCTGCCGATCACGCTCGCGATTCTCTACATGGAACTGGGGCGTCGCCTCGGCGTGGCGATCGAGGGGGTCGGCCTGCCGGGACACTTCGTCGTGCGGCATGTGCCCGCCTCCGGAGAGGCGCGACTGATCGACGTCTTCGAGGGGGGTACGCCGCTCACGCGCGACGAGGCCGCCGCGAAGGTGCAGTCGATCACCGGCGAGCCGCTGAAGGAGGCTCACCTGCTGCCGGTGTCGCCGCGGGCGATCATCCAGCGGGTGCTGCGCAATCTGCTCGGCGTGGCTCGCGGCGAGAAGGATCGGGAGGCGATGCTCCGGTATCTCGAGGCGCTCGTCGCGCTCGATCCCGACGATACGTCGGACCGCGGCCTGCTGGCGGTCGTTCGGTACGAGACCGGCCGTCGCGCCGCCGCCATCGCCGCGCTCGACTGGTTTCTGGAGCGCGAGCCGGAGGGCGTCGACCTCGAGGCGATCCGCGGGCTGCGAGACGGGTTCCAGCAGGGCCTTCCGGC
>DNLZ01000189.1:8075-9146 GCA_003488325.1 Planctomycetaceae bacterium | reverse complement strand
CATCGGATTCCGCCTCGCCGGTCCGATTCTTTAGACGGATTCGGCCGGCACGGGCGGGCGGTCGTCCCGGCCACGGCATCGCCTCAGCGATCGTTCGGGCTGTCTCCGGCCGGGGGCAAGTGCTCCAGATCGAGCAGATCTTTGGGGCGGCCTGCGGCCTGCTTCAGTTTCCGCAGCCACTCGAGAGATGCGAAGCGAACGCCGTCGAGGTCGATGCCGGCCTCCCAGACGGTGCGCACGGGCACGGACGGGTAGCCGGGGACGTAATCGAACAGGTCGAGGAAGCCCGCGCTCGTGCAGAGCATCATCAGCCGCTCCGCACGGATGAACGCCTCCGTGACGCGATGGGTCGACTCGATCCCTGTCGCGGGGTCGATCTCGTTGCCGATGTATTCCGCGGCGAGCTCCTCCAGTGCCCCTCGCAGGCCCGCCTCGGCGGCTGGCGAGCGAATCCACAGCACGTCCGTGTCCTCGGTGCCGCGGATGAAGCCGTGGAAATTGACCGCATGGCCGCCCACCACGACGAATGGCACGCCGTGCCGCGTGAGCACTTCGAAGAGGCGGAAGTCAGGAGTCATGGACATCCATCCCGGAGGTCCGGCCGACTGCGCGAATCGAGAAGTTGCGACGCCGGAAGTGAGCGAGCCCAGCCGGGCTGCGTTCCAGAATCTCCCGCGACCGTGCCAAAAGGTGCCGCATGGCCTCGAGCCGCTGCGCAGGGCTCAGCGTGCGGGCGCGGGCGCGTCGCACCCGGTCACGGGCCGAAAGCCTCTCGGCGGGATCGATCGACTCGTTGCTCATCCCATCGCCCCATCCGTCCGGGGCGCTCACGCATGGCGGATTCCTGTGCATCCGATCCTCCACAAGGCTCCGCAATGACGCGAGGGCGTGAAGGAGGAATCCAGAGACGGCACGTCGGGGAATCCTGTCCCGTGGTTATGAACGCCTGCCGCCCCGGCGGCAAGGACACCATCGATGGCGAATGAGCGGCTGCCGCTCCCTCCGTCGCCGGCATGCCCCCGGACGCCATCGAGGCGCCGTCGCACCGCTCCGACAGGACCTGCCGCGGTG
>DNLZ01000189.1:850-7710 GCA_003488325.1 Planctomycetaceae bacterium | reverse complement strand
ACCACCGGCTGGATACCCTCCCCCGGTGCCGACCCCGAGAGAGGGGCCGACGGTGGCCCGGCATGGCGTGGGTGCTCCGTCGGGATGGCTCCGGAATCGTTTGAGCCATGGCGATCGATAGATCCATTTCCCGGTCCACCGGAAAAAACTGATTGACGTATCGGAATATTCCGATATGATTGGTGTCAGGTGGCCGTGGTGGTGCGAATGCAGCCCCGCGCCTCTTCCCGGTCAGGGTCGTCGTCATGGTCGACACGAAGCGCAAGTCTGCTCGCCCGCCGAAGCTCACGAGTCTCGAGAGCCTCGGCCAGGCGGCGGAATGCCTGAAGGCCCTTGCCCATCCCCATCGGCTCCGGATCGTGCAGATGCTGCTCGGCGGCCGCTACACGGTGGGCGAACTGGCCGAGGCATGCGAAATCCCGAGCCACATGGCGTCCGAGCACCTGCGATTGATGCAGCGGTGTGGCTTCCTGGGGGTGGGGAAGGAGGGGCGGTGTGTCTACTACACGATCGCCGAGCCCCACCTCGCCAGCATCATGGCCTGCATCGAGTCCCGCTTCGGCGGCCCGAAATCGCGGCGAGTCGGGGTTTCCGTCTAGGGGGTCTCCCTCGTACCATTGCCCCGGTTCTACGTTTTCAACATATCGACACATCACGATACAACGACCCGTACGCTTCGTTCCCTTGACCCGGAGGACGCTTCCATGGTTGCGACGATTTCCCCCACGACGCTCGCCGACCTTCGCCGCAGGGGCGACAAGGTCACGCTCATCGATGTCCGCACGCCCGCCGAGTTCGGCGAAGTGCACGTCGATTTCGCGCACAACATTCCACTCGACCGACTCGACGCGCACGCCGTGACATCCCTCGCCGGGGCCGGGCCGGTCTACTTCGTCTGCAAGTCCGGCACCCGCAGCCACAAGGCGTGTGAAAAGCTGCTCGCGGCGGGGCTCAGCGACGTGGTCAGCGTCGAAGGGGGCACGGCAGCCTGCGAGGCCGCCGGCGTGCCGGTCGTCCGGGGTCGCAAGGCGATGTCGCTCGAGCGGCAGGTGCGGATCGCCGCAGGGGCGCTGGTCGCCATCGGAGCGGCACTGGCCGCCTTCGCGCCCGAGGCACCGGTGAACTGGCAGGCGATCGGCGCGGGCCTCGCTGGCTTCGTGGGCTGCGGCCTCGTGTTCGCCGGGATCACCGACACCTGCGGCATGGCGATGCTGATCGCCCGCATGCCGTGGAATCAGGTGGCGGGTGGGGGGCGTGGCACGGCCACGACCTGTTCCCGTGCCATCCTGCTCGGGCTCGCGCTCGCCGTGGCGTCGGGCACCGCGGCCGCCGAGCACACGAAGGACTCGCTCGACACGGTGAAGCAGGCGGTGCGCGAGCAGAAGGCCGTGATCATCGACGTGCGGGAGCCCGACGAGTGGCAGCAGGGCCACCTTGCCGGCGCCGGCCTGCTGCCGTTGAGCACGCTCGAGCGCGGTGTTTCACCGCAGGAGCTCGCGAAGATCCTGCCCAAGGACAAGATCATCTACTGCTACTGCCTCGCTGGCGGTCGCTGCGCGGAAGCCGCCGCGATGCTGAAGCCGCTCGGATACGACGTCCGGGCGATCAAGCCGGGTTACCCACAGCTCGTGAAGGCCGGCTTCCCGGCCGCCGTCGGCAAGTGACGGCCCGGCCTCCCATGCCCATGCCACCAGCGGAGACAGCCCGTGAAAATCCAGCAGTACTACCTCGCCTGCCTGTCGCACGCGTCGTACATGATCACCGACGAGAAGACGAAGACAGCCGCCGTGGTGGATCCCCAGCGCGACGTCGATCAGTACCTCGCCGACGCGAGGGCCGGTGGCTACGCGATCAAGCATGTCTTCCTCACGCACTTCCACGCCGACTTCATCGCGGGCCACATCGAGCTGCGCGACCGTGCCGGGGCGACGATCCATCTCGGCCACCGGGCGGAGGCGGAGTTCGCCTGCGCGAAGATGAGGGAGGGCGACGTGGTCGAGTTCGGCGACGTGAGGCTCGAGGTCATGGAGACGCCGGGCCACACGCCCGAGGGCATCTCGATCCTCGTCTACGATCTGGCAAGGAGCCGTGCCGAGCCGCTGGCTGTGCTCACGGGCGACACGCTCTTCATCGGCGACGTGGGACGGCCGGACCTCCTGGCGAGCATCGGTGTGACGGCCGATGAGCTGGCCGACATGCTCTACGACAGCATCACGAACAAGCTCGTGAAGCTGCCCGACGCCACGCTCGTGTATCCGGCCCACGGGGCGGGCAGCATGTGCGGCAAGAGCCTGTCGAAGGAGACCGTCTCCACGATCGGCGAGCAGAAGAAGTTCAACTACGCCCTGCAGCCGATGGGCCGAGATGCGTTCAAGGCCATCGTCACGGCGGATCAGCCGGAGGCGCCGGACTACTTCGTGCACGACGCGATCCTCAACCGCAAGGAGCGGGTGTCGCTCGATGCGGCGATGGCGAAGACGCTCAAGCCCCTGTCGCTCGACGAGGTGCTCGGCCTCGAGAAGTCCGGTGCCCAGCTCCTCGATGTCCGCGATGGGATCGATTTCGAAGGGGGCCACCTGCGTGGGGCGCTCAACATCGCGCTCTCCGGCAGGTACGCCACCTGGGCGGGATCGATGCTTGCCCACGACAAGCCGATCATCGTGATCGCGGAAGAAGGCGGGCCGGGCGGAGGCGACGATCCTGCAGCCGAGGCCGTGATGCGGCTCGGCCGCATCGGCTTCGACAACGTGGCCGGCTATCTCGCCGGCGGCATGAGCGCGCTGGCTGTCCGCGACGATCTCGTGGAACGCACGGAGCGGATCACCGCGCCAGCCCTGGCCGAATGGCTCGCCGGGAAACGGTCCGACGCCGGTGCGACGCCGATCGTGGTGGACGTGCGGAGCGAGGCGGAGCACGCAGGGGGGCACGTCGCCGGGAGTCTCAACATTCCCCTCACCCATCTCGACGAACGAATCGGCGAGATTCCGGCCGGCCGGCCGGTGGTCGTGCACTGCGAAGGAGGCTATCGCTCGGCGATCGCCGCGAGCCTGCTGCAGAAGCTTGGCCGCCGCGACGTGCGGGACATGGTGGGCGGCTACAAGGCGTGGCTCGCGGCGAAGCTCCCCGCATGATCGCCCCACTGCTGTCGATGATCGACGCGGTCGCGGCCACTCATCGCCCCGCGTGGACCGTGCTCGCGTCGGTGGCGGCGGGCGGTCTCGTCGGCCTGTCACTCGGCCTGACCGGTGGTGGTGGTGCGATCTTCGCCGTGCCGCTGCTCGTGTACGGGATCGGCGTCGATCCGCGGACGGCCGTGAGCATCTCGCTCGTCACGGTGACGGCGACGGCGCTCGTCGGCGCGGCCGAGCGCTGGTGGTATGGCGAGGTCGAGGTGCGGACGGGGCTGCTCTTCGCGGCGGCGGGCATGGTGACGGCTCCGGCCGGCGGCTGGCTCGGCGGTCAGGTGCCGCCACAGACCCTCATGGCCGCCTTCGCCGGACTCATGCTGCTGATCGCCGGGAGGATGTGGCAGAAGGCGGCGGACCGGACCGAGCGGGCTTCGGCGGGCGTGTTTGCCGCGGGCGTCGGCCCGACCTGCAGTCGCGACGCGGAGGGCAGGCTGCGGATGACCACGCGCTGCTTCGTCCTGCTCGCGCTCGTGGGACTCGCGGTCGGCCTGCTCTCCGGGCTGTTCGGCGTCGGCGGTGGATTCCTGATCGTGCCGGCCCTCGTCGCGTTCGCCACGATGGATGTCTTTCGCGCGATCGGGACGTCCCTTTTCGTGATGACGCTCGTGGGTGCCGCGGCGGTGGCCGCTCAGGTGGCTGCCGGTCGCAGCATTCCCATCGACGTTGCCGGCAGTTTCGTGGGGGGCGGTGTGCCCGCCCTGTTCGTCGGCTCCTGGGCTGGCCGCCGCATCGGCGGCCCGACGCTGGCCCGCATCTTCTCCGTGGCGATCGTTCTCGTCGCGGCCTTCATCATCTTCAAGACCTTGCGTCGCTTCTGATCGCTTCATATCCCTGAGAGAACGCCCATGAGTCCTCTGCATCGCCGCCTCGTCTTCGCGTTCGTCGGCGCCGCCTGTGCCTCGGTCCGAGCGTTTTCGTGCCCTGGGGCGGAACCAGCCGCCGCGCTGCCGCCCCTGCAGTTTCCGCAGATCGACACGTATGGCCCGGTGGTCGCGCTGCCGGACGCGGGCGAGCGGATCCGCGCCGGCGGAAAGGTCTATTTCGACACGACGGCCGCCGCGCCCGCCGGCAAACCGAATCGGGGCCTCGAAAGTGCCGCCCGGCTGGTCAACCTCTGTGCACTCGAGGGGATGCCCGGGCCGCGCCCCCAGATCGCCGTGATTCTCCATTTCAATGCGACTGCTGCGGCGCTCAAGGACGAAGCGCATGCGAAGTCGCCGGCCGGTGGCCCCAATCCCAGCCGTGAACTGGTCGAAAAACTGATTGCCAACGGCGTGGAGGTGTGGGTGTGCGGCCAATCGGTCATTCGCGGTGGCAATCCGCTGTCGGACGTGCTGCCCGGCATCCGTATCGCCCAATCCGCCATGACCTTCAACATCAACCGCCCTGCCGACGGCTGGACGGCGATCGGCGTGTATTGAACCGAACCCCTCCCGAGACCGCGGGGACTGCGCGCGCGATCGTGCGGGCGGCGCCGTCCAGTCCGCCGCCGCTCGTCAGGGCTGCGTCCAGTAGTCGACCACGCAGACCTTGTCCACGTGCGGTCCGACGATCCCCACGAACTCCTTGTGGGCCGGGTGGGGCAGATAGGCGTCGCGGTCGGCCTCCGTCGCAAAGCTCACGAAGAAGCAGTGCGTGAAGCCCTCCGCCTTGCCCTCGGGCGACACGTTCGTGCCCCACTCGAATCCCTTGATCACCGGGATCCGCTGCGGCAAGCCGCGGAACGCTTCGACGATGCGGGCGACGTCGGCGGGGGTTGAGGAGTCCTTGAACTTGAAGAGCACGACGTGCCGCAGCGTGCGTGCCGCGGCGGGCTCGGCAGCCGACGCCGCCGCGCTCGCGCTGACGACGACCGCCATGGCGGAGGCCAGAAGGATGGCCACGCGACACGACATCAGGAAGGAAAGGCCCATGATGAACAGCTCCTGAAGGGAGGACGCCTCGATCGCCTGCAGTGCCAGGACCGCGCCGCGGTGATGCGAGCCCGGGGTGGCTGCGGGCGGCATGATACGCTCGCGCGGCGCGGATGGCGCGGCTCACACCTCCGCCAGCGGCGTGGTGGCGTCGCCGAAGGTGTCGAGCACGACGCCCATCTTCGCCATGAGCGACAGGTAGAGCCTGCAGAGCTGCCGCTCGCCGGCCTGCGCGTAGTCGAGCACCCGTCCCCCCTCGAGGCCGGCTGCACGGCCGCCGAGCACGATCACCGGCAGCCGGTCATTATCGTGCTTCGCGCCGGCCATCATGCTCGAGCAGTGCATGAGCAGCGTGCCGTCGAGCAGCGTGCGGTCCCCCTCCCGGACCGCGTCGAGCCGCCGTGCCAGGTAGGCCACCTGCTCCATGAAGAAACGGTTCACGGCGAGCCAGTCCTCCCCGTCGCTGTGGGAGAGGAGGTGGTGGATCATGTAATCGATGCCGTGTCCCGGCTGCTGCACGCTCGGCAGGTTCGGGAACCGCAGCGCGCTGTGGTCGTTGTTGAGCTTGAGCGTGGCGATCCGCGTCGTGTCGGTCTGGAATCCGAGCACGAGGATGTCGATCATCAGCCGCATGTGCTCGCCGATGTCCTGCGGAATGCCGTCGGCCGGCCGGCCGATGGTCGGCGCGGCGAGCGTGGGCCGCCATCCCTGGAGTTCGCCGCGGCTGCCGGCGGCCTCGATCCGCCGCTCCACGTCGCGCACGCTCTCGAGGTATTCGTCGAGCTTCACGCGGTCGCCCGTGCTGATCGTGCGCCGCAGGTCGGTTGCGTCCGCGAGCACGGCGTCGAGCACGCTCTGGTCTTCGGGGGACGATTCATCCTTGAAGAGCCGGTCGAAGGCGAGCGCCGGGTAGAGCTCCAAGGGCACGGGCGTCGTCGGCGAACTCCACGAGATGTGCGAGCTGTAGAGCATGCTGTAGTTCTTGTGCACCGACGGGTTCGACTGCTCGCAACCGAGCACGAGACTCGGCACCTTCGTGCCGCGGCCATGGGCCTTCGCGAGGAGTTGATCGAAGCTCGTCCCCGACCGGATCGTGCCCCCCGAGGCGATCGGCGCGCCCGACAGCATGTTGCCCGTCTGCGAGCTGTGGATGTTGCCCTTGCGGGCCTCCGCGTGATACAGGCCCCCGACGAAGAGCAGCCGCTCGCGGAATTCGGCGAGCGGCTCGAGGACGCGGCCGAGTTCCATCTCGCGGCCCGCCCCCCGGGCCCACCACTCCTTCGAGTGAAAGCCATTCCCCGAGAACGTCACGCAGAGCCGCAGGGGCGGACCGCTCGCCGGTTCCGGTCCCGCCGGCAGGTCGCCCCAGACGGTGCGCGACTCGAGCCACGGCAGCGCCATCGTGACGCCCGCGCCGCGCAGGAAGAGGCGGCGGCCGAGGAGGTGCTGGTGCATGGGGAGACGCTCCGGGGTGGACTACGATCCTACGGGGCGCCGCCGTCGGCCGACGAGCCGCCGCGGACGGTGCGAAACTGGGGGCTTCTGACGACGAGTTCCACGAGGTCGGCGGCGCGATGCCCCGGGGACTGGACGAGCGTGTCGATGAGCGGCTCGTCGGACAGCTGGACGCTCCGGCCGAGTGCGTAGCCGAGCAGTTTGCGGGCGAACTGCCGCAGCACGTCGTCGCGGCGCCGTGTCGCGAGGTAGTCACGCAGGCCCGCGAGCCCGTCGACCGCCGTGCCATCGGGCAGCGTCGTGG
>DNLZ01000189.1:0-461 GCA_003488325.1 Planctomycetaceae bacterium | reverse complement strand
TGGCACCCGGCGCAGCGAGGGTCGCTCGAATGCCGCTCGACGAGCTGCCGCTCGGAGAGCCCCGCGGGCGGCTCCTCCGGGAGCACCGGGACATCCTTCGGCGGCTTCGGCAGCCGCTCGCCGAGCACCGTCTCCGAGAGCCATGTGCCCCGGAGGATGGCGCTTGTGCGTGACGCCCCGGCATGTTTGGCGAGCGTGGCAGCGAAGCCGAGCACGCCCCCGCGGCCGGCGGCGTGCAGTCCGTCCACGCGCCGCCAGTCCTCGCCCTCCACGGCGAGTCCGTAATGCCGCGCGAGCGGGCCGTTGACGAACGTGTGGTCCGCCGCGACGAGCGAGAGCACGTCGCGGTCGTTCGCGAAGAGATCGACGAAGAACCGCACCACCTCCTCCTGCATGTCGGCACGCAGCGACGTGAACTCGGGGAAGTGCCGGGCGCTCTTCTCGTCGAGGGTCGCCACGTC
>DNLZ01000249.1 GCA_003488325.1 Planctomycetaceae bacterium | reverse complement strand
CGTCCGCGTGCCCCCGATGTGGACGCTGCTTGGTATCCCGTCGTTCCTCGTGCTGCTCGTGGCGTTTCCGTGCTTCGTCTTTGGGCTGTGGCTCATCTACGGGTGGCTCCCCACCTTCCTCCACGACAAGTTCGAGTTGTCACAGCGCGAGGCTGCCTGGGACGCCACCATCTATCTGCAGTCGATGGCCGCCGTTGGGCTCCTCGGCGGGGGTCTGCTTTCCGACCGGCTCTACCGCCGCACCGCCGCCGCGAGGCAGTGGGTGCTCGTGGCATCGCTCGTGGGATGCGCGCCGGCGCTTTGGGCGCTGGCGACGGTCACCTCGTTGGAGACGACCCGAATCGCCGCGGCAGCCTTCGGGCTTTCCAGCGGGCTCTTCATGGGCAACATTTTTGCGGCGGCGTTCGAGGTGGTCGCGGCCAACCTGCGGGCCTCGGCGGTCGGGGTGCTGAACCTCGGCGGTGGTCTCGTGTCGGGCTTCGGTGCGCTCTTCGGCGGCGTCTGGAAGCAGTCGCTGGGCATCGACGGCCTGCTCGTGATCACGGCCGGGGTCTACCTCGCCGCGGCAGCGCTCGTCGTCGCCGCGACGCTCACCCTGTTTCGCGCTGACCACATCCGAGCCGGAGGCCTCCCGCCGTGAAGCGCATCCTCGTCGCCGAGTGCAAGCAGGAGGTGTCGACGTTCAATCCGCATCCCAGCGGATACGACGACTTCGACGTGCGTGTCGGGGCGGCGCTCTTCGACTACCATCGCGCGATCGGTAGCGAGGTGGGTGGGGTGCTCAGCGTGCTCGAGAAGACGCCTGGTGTCGAGCCGGTGGCGACCTACGGCGCCTGCTTCATCACCTCCGGCGGCCCGCTCGCCGCGGATGCCTGGGGGCGGATCGAGCGGGAGTTCGTGTCGGCGCTGCGGTCGGCCCCGCCGGCCGACGGCGTGATCTTCTGCATGCACGGGGCGATGGCGAGCGTGGTGGAGGCCGATCCGGAGGGGCGTCTGCTCGAGGAGGCGCGGCAGGTTCTCGGCGAACATATTCCGATCGTGGTCTCGCTCGATCTCCACGGCATCCTCACCGAGCGCATGGTGAGGCACGCGGACGCGATCGTCGCCTATCACACCTATCCCCACGTCGACTTCTTCGAGACGGGCCGCCGGGCCGCGCGACTGCTTCTGCGGATGCTCGACGACGGCGTGCGCCCGGTGACGGCCGTGGTGCGGGTGCCCGCGCTCGTGCGCGGCAACGAGCTCATCACGGAGACGGGCGCGTTCGGGTCGGTCATCAGGCGCGCCCAGGAAATCGAGGCGAGCCCGGGCGGACTGTCGGCGGGCATGTTCATCGGCAACCCGTTCACCGACGTGCCGGAGCTAGCGACCTATGCGTTCGTCGTCACCGACGGCGACGCCGCCCGAGCGGAGCGGGAGTCGCTCGGGCTGGCCCGCGATTTTTGGGAAGTCCACGAGCGGATGACGGTGCCGCTCGTGTCGCTCGCCGCGATGACGCGGCTCGTCATGGGGCATGCCGCGGGCGGCACGATCGGCCTCGTCGATGCGGCTGACGCCACCAGTTCCGGCGCGTCGGGTGACTCCAATGCGGTCGTCGGCGCGCTGCTCGCGGCTGGCTATTCCGGCCGGGTGCTCGCGCCGATCGTAGACCAGCCGGCGGTCTTGGCGGCCTTTGCCGCGGGCGTCGGGAGCGAAGTGCAGGTGTCACTCGGTGGCACGCTCGACCCGGCCCGGTTCCGGCCGCTACCGGTCCGGGCGCGGGTGCGGCTCCTCGCCGATGGCCGGTTTCAGAGCGAGTCGTTCGGCGAGGAGTGGAATGCGGGCCCCACGGCCGTGCTCGAGTCGGGAAGCGTGACCTGGGTGGTCGGCTCCCGCGCGGTGAGTCTCTACGATCGCTCCTTCTTTCTCGCGCACGGGCAGGATCCCCGGAGATTCGACGCGGTGGTCATCAAGTCGCCCCACTGCCAGCACCACATGTACGCGGCCTGGTGTGCCCGGATGATCGACATCGACGCCCCCGGGTCGTCGAGCGCGAATCTGCGGTCGCTCGGCCACACCCGCTGTCCACGCCCCATCTTTCCGCTCGATCCCGACGTGCGCTTCACGCCGGTCGCGCGGGTCTTTGCACGAGGTACACAAGGGAGCCAGCCATCGCCATGAAGATCCGTGACATCCGCTGCGCCGGCCTGCGGGGGGCTACGCCCGAGGGAGGCTGGAGCACCGAACTGAAGCCGGAGGACTGCGTCCACACGCTCGTCGTCGTCCACACCGACGCGGGCGTGCACGGTCTGGGCAGCGTCTTCACCAACGACGCGCTCGTCCGCGCCGCGATCGCGCTCCTCGAACCCCTGTGGCGAGACGAGAACGCCCTCGAACCGCAGCGCGTCAGCGAAAAGCTGCACCAGCACACGTTCTGGACGGGCCGCGGCGGGTCGGTGACGCATGCCATCAGCGGCATCGACATCGCGCTGTGGGACATCTTCGGAAAGGCGACCAGCCAGCCGGTCGGCAGGCTGCTCGGCGGTCGGTACCGGGAGCGGGTCGCCCCGTATGCGTCGCTGCTCATGGAGGAGCCCGGCCGGATGCGGGATCGGCTGCTCGAGGTGAAGGCGCAGGGATTCCGGGCGTTCAAGATCGGCTGGGGGCCGTTCGGCCGCGTCGACGCCCGGATGGACGAGCGGATCGTGCGGGCCGCGCGCGAGGCGGTGGGGGATGACTCGCGGCTCATGGTCGACGCGGGCGCGAGCGACGCCTTCTGGCCGAACGGGCTCAAGTGGGCGCTCAACACGTCGCGGATGCTCGGCGAGTACGCCGTGGACTGGTTCGAGGAGGCGCTGCGGCCGGACGCCCTCGACGACTTCGTGATCCTGCGCCGGCAGTCACCGGTCCCGATCGCCGGCGGCGAGGTGCTCACCCGGCGACAGTCGTTCCAGCCGTTCCTGGCGGCGGGAGCCTTCGACATCGTGCAGCCGGACGTGACGAAGGTGGGCGGCATCAGCGAGGAGCGGGCGATCGCCACGATGGCCGAGGACCACGGCGTCACGTTCGTGCCGCATGGCTGGAATACCGCCGTGGGGCTCGCGGCCGACCTGCACCTGGCGAGCGCGTTTCCCGGCACCGATCTCGTCGAATACCTCACCGGCTCGCCGTTCATCGACGAGATCACGGTCGGCGGGTGGCAACTCGACGCCGACGGGATGCTCACGATCCCCACGGGCCCGGGGCTCGGCGTGGAACTCGACCGCGCGGCCGTGGCCCGCTACACGGGCGACTCACGACTCT
Source organism: Planctomycetaceae bacterium (assembly GCA_003488325.1). GTDB lineage: Bacteria > Planctomycetota > Planctomycetia > Pirellulales > UBA1268 > QWPN01. The sequence goes on along the minus strand of DNLZ01000249.1, from coordinate 983 downwards.
GGTGAGCATGCAGCGGCCCGACTGCCGACATCCCGGTCGTACGCCCGGTCAGATCACTTCGCGGAGCGGCTGATACCGGTCCGCGTCGAGCAGGTAGCGGGGGCGGCCGCTCAGGTCCGGGATCGTAACGCTCTTCACGTCGATGCCGAGCTGGTGGTAGAGCGTCGCGAAGATTTCCTGGAAGTGCACCGGCCGATCGGTCGCGTATTCACCCAGCCGATTCGTCGCGCCGATCACCTGGCCGGTCCGCATGCCGCCGCCGGCGAGCAGGGCACAGCCGACCTGCGGCCAGTGGTCGCGTCCGCCCTCCTTGTTGATGCGCGGCGTGCGACCGAATTCGCCCATCACGACGATCGACGTGTCGTCGAGCATGCCGCGCTGGTCGAGGTCCTCGACGAGCGTCGTGAGGCCCTGGTCGAGCATCGGCAGGTGAATCCGCGCGTGCTCGAAGTTCGTTCCGTGAGGGCGGCCATGCCAGTCCCAGCGACCGTAGCCCAGGCTCACGACCCGCACGCCCGCCTCGACGAGCCGCCTCGCGGCGAGGAAGTAGTCGTTGTTGAGCGGGCCTGCGTCGCCGTAGCCGGCCGGCTCGTTCGAGCCACGCCCGTAGGCGTCGCGGAGTTTCGGGTCTTCCAGGTCGAGGTTCAGTGCGTCGGCGAGTTTGCTGGACGTGAGGATGCCGAACGCCTGCTGGCTGAAGGCGTCCATCCCCGCGATCGAGCCGGTCGCATCGGCTTCGCGGCGCAGGCGATCGAGCGAGGCCATCAGCGCGCGGCGCTCGGTCAGCCGTTCGAGCGACACGGCGCCCAGGCCGAGCTCGGCGCCGCCCGCGTAGTTCGGCGTGAAGGGCGCGTGGGCCAGGCCGGCGAACCCGGACTGCCCCGGGTCATGCCACGGCGGGTGCTTCATCTTCGGCGACAGGCACACGTAGGCGGGCGACGCGGCGTTGACCTGGCCTTGGAGCTTCGAGACCGCGGACCCGA
>DNLZ01000174.1:5503-5628 GCA_003488325.1 Planctomycetaceae bacterium | reverse complement strand
TCCAGGCGTGCGAATGCGGCCGTTCGCTCGGACAGCGTCCGCCGACCCTCTTCCCCTGGTCTCTGCTGCCGGCCTGGTCGAGGGTCCACGGCCCCGGAGTCCCCGAGAGCGCATCCGAGATACGT
>DNLZ01000174.1:4727-5136 GCA_003488325.1 Planctomycetaceae bacterium | reverse complement strand
CTCCTCGAGCGTTCGCCGACCCCCTTCGCCTTCCCACCTTGGTTTGTCCCGTCGTCGCTCCACCTACGCAAGACGTGCTCTAGCGACGGTCTTTGGCGACCTTGCGCGCCGCCGTCACGAAGGCCGCCAGACGCGAGAGGTTGTGGCTGAACCGCTCGCTCGAGAGCACCGCGTCGCCACCGTCTGTCGCCGTGACCGACCGCCCTGCGGGCCAGGGCCTGCCATCGTCGGTCGTCAGCCAGCGGCCCTCGTCGTCGAGCGCCTTGATGATGCGCTCGGCGTCACGTCGGAGTGTCTCGAGGCTCGGGGCCGTCTCGGCGGCGGTCGTGCCCGCGCGAGCGGCTGTCAGCTGCCGCTCGAGCGCCTCGAGACGGGGTCGCTTGGCGAAGGAGTAGTGCGTCGGCAGGCG
>DNLZ01000174.1:1031-4402 GCA_003488325.1 Planctomycetaceae bacterium | reverse complement strand
CGTCAGTTCATAGGTGTCGCGCATCACGTAGAGCGGGCGGTTCGTGCGCAGCTCGTAGAAACGGGCGAGGCGGCCGTCGGGCAAGAGCGACCGTCGCATCCACGCGATCGCCGGGGCGGCCGCGTCGAGCAGGCGACGATCGCCGGTGACGCCGTACAGAAAGACGAGCGTCTCCACGACATCTTCCGACTCGGAGCCGGCGACCGCCGGCGGCTCGAATTTGCGTGCCCACGCCGGGTGCATGTCGAACGTGTACTGCTGCGCCCACGCCGGCTGCGGCTCGGGCAGCTGCGCGAGCAGCAGAAACGCACCGAGCCGTTCGAGCGCGCGGCGGAAGCGATCGTCCCGGTAGATGCCGTGGGCCATGTGAAGCGTGCGGGCGACGCTGCCGGCGAGGCCGTCGTTGAGCGTGGGCAGGTCCCAGTAGTCCTTGACGCGCCCTTCGGTGCGCCAGTCGTAGTCGGGGTATGACGCCCGCAGCACCGGATGCTCGTCCACCGGCTTCCGCCAGCCCTGTGGAAACCCACCCGAGGGAAACTGGGCCGCGAGCACGGCGTCGAGCGCGACCATGACGCCCTCGTGCAGGTCGGCGTCCTCGAATCGCAGCCGCTCGTCGAGCCGCATGAGGAAGCGGACCGCCGACTGGGTCTTGTCGTCGTCGAGCGTGGAATAGTTCCTGCCTTTCGCGCGGCCCCGCCCGTTGCGGTAGCGGTCGGCCGTGCGGCTCTGTGGGTCGAAGTCGATGCTGTCGGTCCAGCCGCCCGACTCGAGCTGACCGTCGAGCAGCGCTCGCGCGGCATCGCGAGCCGCGACGAGGTGTGACGCATCATCCGTCGCGGCGTGTGCGTCGAGGAATGCCATGCCGACCGTCGGCGTGCCGGGAGGCTGTACCCAGATCTCGGTCGCGTTCGCCTTGCGTTCGCCGCGGCGCGACTGGAGGTTGGCGGAGCACTCCCAGACATACCCACCGCGGACCGCGACCCGTCCATGGAAAAACGCCGTGGCTCGCTGCATGGCCGCGACGGCCCGCGGCACGAGCTGGTCATCGCCTTCCGTGTCGGCACCCGCCGCGGTGGGCGGGAGCATCGCGAGCATGAGCACCGCGACAAGGGCTCTCGGACGCATCGCTGGCGGGTCCCGGGGCCGAGATCGGCCGGACTATACTGGGTGCGGCGAAAAACCCCAGAATACGGAGTCGGGATGCCGATCTGGTCGCCATTCCCCGACTCGGCAACCCGTGCGGCCGGTGCGTGGCGGAGCGGGTCGTGGAAGCCGACGTGAACGGGACGTGTGCCATGGCCACCGACACGCGTGACAATGCGCTGCTGCGCGGGCCGCAGGCGACGCACTGCGTCGGCCCCCTGCCCTGCCGCGCCACCCGCCATCGAGCCCGCGTGGCGTGGCGTGGCGGAGCGGCCATGCTCGTCCTCGTCGCCATCGTCGCTGGCGGTGCACCCGATCCGGCAACGGGCTCCGAGCCTGCTCGCGAGCGCGCCGATGATGGCGCGGCGGCGGACGTGACCGACTCGACCTCGCCCCGCGCGACGGCCGACGCCGCAGCGATCAAATTCTTCGAGTCGCAGGTGCGGCCCGTGCTCGTCGCCCGCTGTGTCGGCTGCCATGGCCCGGAGAAACAGCGGGGCGATCTGCGTGTGGACAGTCTCGCCGCACTTCTCGCCGGCGGTGATTCGGGCCCCGCGATCGTGCCTGGCGACGTCGAGGCGAGCAACCTCGTCGCGGCGATCCGGCACGACGGGTGGAACATGCCGCCCGACGGCCGACTGCCCGACGACCAGATCGCGGTGCTCGAACGCTGGGTGGCGCTCGGCGCGCCCTGGCCCGGTGCATCGGCCGAGGCGTCCGTCGGGGCCCGCAAGGAGACGAAGATCACGGAAGAGGACCGATCGTGGTGGGCCTATCGCCCGGTCGCACGACCCGCGGTGCCACCGGCGGATACGGGCGGCTCGGCGCATCCGATCGACTGCTTCATCCGTGCGCGGCTCGCGAGCGAGGGGCTCGCGCCCGCCGAGCCCGCGTCGCCGGCGGTGCTCGTGCGACGGCTGTTTCTCGACGTCACCGGCATGCCGCCGACCGACGACGAGGCGGCCGCGTTTCTCGCCGACCCGTCCCCGACGTCGGTCGATCGGCTGGTCGACCGCTTGCTGGCCGACCCGCGCTACGGGGAGCGGCTCGCGAGACACTGGCTCGATCTCGTGCGGTACGCCGACAGCGATGGATTCCGCCAGGATGCGTTCCGGCAGCAGGCCTGGCGCTATCGCGACTGGGTGATCGACGCCCTCAATGCCGACATGCCGTACGACCGCTTCGTCGCCGAGCAGCTGGCGGGCGACGAGATCGCGCCCGATGATCCCGGTGCGATCGTGGCGACCGGGTTCATGCGGCACGGTCCATACGAATACAACCAAGCCGACGTCCGCGGGCAGTGGACGAGCATCGTCGACGAGGTCACGGACGTGACCGCCGATGTGTTTCTCGCGCTCGGCATGAGCTGCGCGAAGTGCCACGACCACAAGTTCGACCCGCTGCTCCAGCGCGACTACTACCGGCTCCGGGCGTTCTTCGCACCGATGACGTGGCGCGACGACGTCCCGCTCGCGGACGCCGCCGCACGGCTCGATCATGAGCGGCGCCTGAACGAGTGGCGCGCGGCGGCAGGCGACGTCGCCACGCGGATCGATCGGCTCCTCGATCCGACGGTGGAGGTGCGCGCCGGCAAGCTGCTCGGACGGTTCCCCGCGGACATCCAGGGATTCTTCCAGGCGTCGCCCGACGCGCGGTTGCCCGAGGAGGAGCAGCTGGTGCAGCTCGCCGCCCGACAGGTGCGGCCCGATGCGGTCGCCAAGGCGCTCGCCGGTGAGCGGAAGGAGTCGTACGAGGCCCTCGTGAAGGAACTCGCGGCGTTCGACGACCGCAGGCCGCAGCCGCTCGCCATGGCCGCGTCCGTGACCGACGTCGGATCCGTGGCGCCGCCGACGCGGATCCCCGGCGGTCGTGGACGCGAGGACCTCGAGCCGGGGTTTCCCGAGGTGCTCGGCGGCGAAGACGCCGCATGCACGCCGCTGCCTTCGGGACCGTTCACGAAGGGCTCGACCGGCAGACGCACGGCGCTCGCCCGCTGGGTGACGAGCCCGTCGAATCCGCTGACGGCCCGCGTGCTCGTCAATCGGCTCTGGCAGCGACACTTCGGCCGCGGGCTCGTGGCCAGCGCGAGCGACTTCGGTCATCTCGGCGAGCGGCCGAGCCATCCGGAGCTGCTCGACTGGCTCGCGGCCGAGTTCGTCGCGAGCGGTTGGAGCATCAAGCATGTCGAGCGACTGATGCTCACGTCGGCGACCTACCGGCAGTCGTCG
>DNLZ01000174.1:562-724 GCA_003488325.1 Planctomycetaceae bacterium | reverse complement strand
GCCGGTGTCGCCGGGCACGGCCCCGCAGATCGATCCCCTGAACGTCCTCGTCTGGCGGGCGCCCTGCCGCCGGCTCGACGCGGAGCAGGTGCGCGATTCGGCCCTCCTCGCGGCCGGAGTCCTCGACCGGACGATGCACGGGCCGGGCGTGCCGGCGAGCGC
>DNLZ01000174.1:0-240 GCA_003488325.1 Planctomycetaceae bacterium | reverse complement strand
CCGCGACGCGGGATCTACACGACGCAGCTGCGGAATACCCGCGATCCGCTCTTCGACGTCTTCGACGGGGCCGACGCCTATCTGAGCACGCCGCTGCGGAACGTCACGACGACGCCGACCCAGTCGCTGTTCCTGATCAACGGCGAGTGGACGCTCGCCCGCGCCCAGGAACTCGCCGCGCGGGTCGACCGCACGGCCGATCCGACGGATGCGGCACGGGCCGCGGTGGCGGCGGCCGCG
>DNLZ01000513.1 GCA_003488325.1 Planctomycetaceae bacterium | reverse complement strand
CCAGGATGGGCGCAGCGAACGTCCGGCGAGATGGTATGGGACGACCCCACGCCGGTTGGGCGAGTTGACCGCTCCTGGCGGCTAATCCAGCCAGTCAGCCTCGGACAGCCGCTCGGGCGTGTACGTGTCGGTCACGTAACTGATGTCCTTCGAGATCAGCGATTCGACCTCGAGCTTGAACCCGTTGGCGAGCATCGTCTCGATCTCCTTCTGCCAGGCCTTCTTGCCTGCGAACCACGGGTAGGCCGCGATCTGCTTCGCCCGCTTGATGTCGGTGTCGGACAGCGCGATCTGGACGCTCTGCGAGAGCTTGCATCGCCCGTAGTCGCGGCTGCGCAGCCCGAGAAACCGCGCCTCGGGGATCGCCATGCGCTTCGACTCATAGGCCAGGTTGATCGAGCCCTGCTTGAGCACCGAGTAGATGTAGTAGCCCCAGGGATCGTTGTCGAGCAGGCAGTAGACGGGCAGCTTCAGTTCGTGATGGAGCCGGTAGAGCATCCGCCGCACACCGCGAGGCGGCTGACCACCGCCATGCGTGAGCAGGCAGGAATGCTTCCGCCAGAACTTGTCCTCGTTGAAGCGCCGCCACACCGTGTCCTTCTCGACGTGGAGGATGAACTTCGCGTCGCACGACTTGAAGCGGATGACGTCGGCCTCCACGATCGACGGGATCGAGTAGCCGCCGGATCCCATCCGGGAGCAGTCGATCTCGTCGCCCGAATCGACGAGCGTGATCGGCCCCACCATGCCGCCCCGGTTGCTCGCGTAGACGTGAAGCTCCTCGCGGAGGCTCTCGAGCGTCACCTCCAGATCCTCGATGATCGGGTCGCACTCCTCCTGCGTGGCGAAGGTCTCCTCGCGCGTGCCCTCGATCGTGTGCTTGAGCAGATAGTAGAGACCTCGGATGCTCGTGGTCTTCTGCTGCTCGATGAGCTGCTTGCACCCCGTCGCCACGAGCAGCGTCTGCATGTAGCTCTTCGCCTGGGAGAGGTTGAAGAGCTGACGACGGTTCCGCTGCCCGCCCATCTCGATGATCTTGCGCGCCTTGTTGAAGCGCACGTTCGAGAGGCTGCGGGCCGGGATGTCGAGGTGCGGATCGCGCCGCTTCTCCGCGGCCGTGGACACCTCGTCGGCCAGGTTCACGATCAGGCGGCGGGTCTTCTGATCGACGGGAGGGAGCGATCCGACGGCGGTCTTGGCGGCACGCTTCGGCTTCGTGGACATCGGCGGCACCCGAGGGGCGAGGCGGAACGACGCGGGAATCCTACCCGCCCTGCCATCGCCCCGCACGCGGCGCCGCGTCGCCTCAGCAGCGGACGTCGTCGGCGCGACCCACGACGCGGCGGAGGAACCGCGGTGCCGGCACGCTCGACGCGGTGTCCGCCGGCGCCTCCTTCACGGCGGCCGTCGCGTCGCGGGCTCCGGCGCCGAAGAACTCGGCGATCCGCGCCACGACCGTTCGTTGCTCGGCCGGTGTGAGCTCGGGAAAAATCGGCAGGGCGAGCGTCTCCTCGGCGGCTCGCTCCGTCTCCGGAAGGTCGCCCCTGCCCCAGCCGAGATCGCGGAAGCACTCCTGCAGGTGCACCGGCACGGGGTAGTAGATCTCGGTACCGACGCCGCAGCGGCCGAGATGGGCCCGCAGCGCGTCCCGCCGGCCCTCCGGCACGCGGATGACGTACTGGTTCCAGACGTGGCGGTTGCGGGCATCCTGGGCGGGTGGCACCACGAACCCCTCGAAGGCGCGTTCCGCGAAGAGCGCGTCGTAGCGGGCGGCATTCACCTGCCGGGCCGACGTCCACGCGTCGAGGTGCGGCAGCTTCACCCGGATGATCGCCGCCTGCAGCGAGTCGAGCCGGCTGTTGATGCCGACGAGGGAGTGGTAGTACCGCGGCTCCATGCCATGCACCCGCAGCAGCCGGAGCGCGGCGGCGAGGTCGTCGCGAGCCGTCGTGAGAAAGCCGCCGTCGCCCGCGCCGCCGAGATTCTTCGTCGGATAGAAGCTGAAGCAGCCGACGTCGCCGAGCGCGCCGGAGCACCGGCCATCCCACGTCGAGAGAATCGACTGCGCCGCGTCCTCGACGATGGGCACGCCGGCGCCTCGCGCGATCGCCGCGAGCGCGTTCATGTCGGCGGTGCGTCCGAAGAGGTGCACCGGAATGATCGCCTTCGTCCGACGGCTCATCTTCCGAGCCACGTCCGCGGGATCGACGAGGTAGGTGGCGGCGTCGATGTCGGCGAAGATCGGGGTGGCCCCGAGGCGCGTCACCGCGCTGGCGGTCGCGAAAAACGTGTAGCTGGGCAGCACGACCTCGTCCCCGGGTCCGATCTCCAGGGCCATCAGCGCGAGCAGGAGCGCGTCGCTGCCCGAGGCACAGGCGATCACGTGGGGGACGCCGAGGATGGCGCCGAGTTCCTTCTCGAGGTCCGCGACGTCGGGGCCGAGGACGAAACGCCCGGAGTCGCACACCCGCTGGAGCGCCGCACGGATCTCGTCGCGCAGCGGCGCGTTCTGGCGATCGAGTGCGAGCAGGGGCACCGCCGGCAGGAGCGCGTCGGACGCGGCGAGCGGCAGTTCGGGCGAGCTGGGATGACTGGTCATGCTGCGGAGACTCCGATGAGACGACGAGAGGGCGACACCTGTCCGGGCGTACCGGACATCACCGGCCGTCCTGTCACAGTCGTCGTGATCGTCACGTGCACGCGACTCGCTCCAATCCATTCGCCCGCCTGCAACGGCGGTCGCCGAACGCGAAGCCGGCGGGAGATAGGCAGGGCGTTCAACGGCGTCAAGGCCGCGCTCCGTCCGTGGATCGCGTGTGCATCCGACGGCGGCCCCTGTTTGACAGGGCTTCGCCCGGCACCCTAGATTCCCCGTCGGGCACGGACGCGTTGTGTTGCCCAGTTTCCCGTCCGGTCGCCCGGGGACCGGGCGAGTCGGATCGACGAGGCGCAGTGCGGGATGTCTCCGATGGTGGACCGTGCGGTCCGCCCCGGGTCCGGAGTTCTGCGACGCGAGTCGGATGGCAGCCTCAGCGATCACCGCCGTCATCGACCTCGGACAGGTCGCGCAGCGACTCGGCCTCCCCGTGGGCGGCGTCGAGGCGACGATCCATCTGCTCGACGCCGGCAACACGGTGCCGTTCATCACCCGGTACCGCCGCGACCAGACGGGCGGTCTGGACGAGGACGACGTCCGCCGGATCGCCGAAGCGGTCGCCCGGGCCCGGCAACTCGCCGACCGCAAGCAGACGGTGCTGCGGACGATCCAGGGACAGGGCAAGCTCACCCCCGAGATCGAGCATGCGATCGCGGCGGCCATCAGCCCGAAGCAGCTCGAGGACCTCTACCTCCCCTTCAAGCCACGCAAGCTGTCGCTCGCCGAGATCGCCCGCCAACGTCGGCTCGAGCCGCTGGCCCGGGAGATCCTCGCGGCGGAGCCGGCCGCCATCGACCTCGACCGCCGGGCGGCGGATTTCATCGACGACTCGGCCGAGGTGAAGAGCGTCGCCGACGTGCTGCTCGGCGTCGGTCACATCATCGCCGACGAGTTCAGCGAACGAGCGGACCTTCGCCAACGGCTGCGTGAGATCCTCGAGCGTTCGGCCGTGCTGCGCAGCCAGCGGGTCGAGGGGGAAGGCAAGGCCCTGTCGAAGGACGAGCGTCACTATCGCGACTATTTCGACTTCAGCGAGCAGATCGGACGGATCCCGCCGCACCGTGTGCTCGCCATCAACCGGGGTGAGCGCGCGAAGTTTCTCCGCGTCCGCATCGAGGGCCCGGCCGACGCCCTGCAGGCCGCCGCCGAGGCGCTCGTGGTGCCCGCCGGGCATCCCCACGCGGAGTTCCTGCGCGGCTGCGTGCGGGACTCCCTCCAGCGGCTCGTGCTCCCGAGCCTGGAACGCGAGATCCGCCGTGAGATGACCGACTTCTGCGAGGAGCACGCGGTGACGGTCTTCGCCCGCAACCTGCGCAATCTCCTGCTGCAGCCGCCGATCACCGGGCGGCGCGTGCTGGCGCTCGACCCGGGCTTCAAGAGCGGGTGCAAGGCGGTGGTGATCGACGAGTGCGGCACCCCGCTCGAGCACGCCGTGCTGCACGTCGTCGGCAAGCAGGAGAAGCGCGACGCGACCACGAAGCGGATCGTCGAACTCGTCACCACGCACGGCTGCACGGTGATCGCGATCGGCAACGGCACGGGCGGCCGTGAGACCGAGTCGATCGTCGCCGCACTCATGGCGGGCGAACTCCGGTCACTCGACATCGGCTACGTCATCGTCAACGAGGCGGGTGCGAGCGTCTACTCCACGAGTCCCTACGGCAAGGAGGAGCTGCCGAGCCACGACCCGGCCGTGCGGAGCGCCATCTCGATCGGCCGCCGCCTGCAGGATCCGCTCTCGGAACTCGTGAAGATCGCCCCGGCGAGCATCGGCGTCGGCCTCTACCAGCACGACGTCAAGGCGCGGCATCTCCTCGCCTCGCTCGACGCCGTCGTCGAGAGCTGCGTGAACTACGTCGGTGTCGACGTCAACACCGCCAGCCCCGCCCTGCTCCGGCACGTGTCGGGGCTCAATCAGGCCACGGCGCGCAACCTCCACGAGTGGCGGACAACACACGGCCGCTTCACGTCCCGCGCGCAGTTCCTCGAGGTGCCGGGGTTCGGCGAGGCCGCCTTCGTGCAGTCGGTCGGCTTCCTCAAGATCGTCGGCGGCTCGAATCCGCTCGACGCGACCTGGATCCACCCGGAGAGTTACGCGATCGCCGAGCGGGTGCTCGATCGTCTCGGCGGCAGCATCGGGAATCTGGCCGACCGTCAGCCGGGGGACGCGGTGGCGGACCGGCCGCCACCGATCGATCTCGACGCGCTGGCGACGGAACTCGGCGTGGGCCGGCTGCTCCTGGCGGACATCGTCGAGCAGCTGGCGCGGCCCGGCCGCGATCCCCGCGAGGACCTGCCGCATCCCTTCTTCAAGAAGGGCGTGCTCAAGCTCGAGGATCTCGAGGTGGGCATGGAGCTGATGGGTTCCGTCCTCAACGTCGTCGACTTCGGCGCGTTCGTGGACATCGGACTCCATGACAGCGGGCTCGTGCACATCAGCCAGCTGTCGAGCCGGTTCGTGCGCGACCCGCACGACGTGGTGAGCGTCGGCCAGATCGTCCGGGTCTGGGTCCTCGAGCTCGACAAGGCGCGGCGGCGGGTGGCACTCACGATGATCGCGCCGGCCGAGCGGGAACGGCAGCAGCAGATGGCCGCCGCGAGGCGCGACCGTGCGGCGGCCCGTGGCCGCGCG
>DNLZ01000436.1:3565-3693 GCA_003488325.1 Planctomycetaceae bacterium | reverse complement strand
TCGGGGATCGTCGTGGAGCAGCGGGACATTCCTCGCGACGAGCTCGCCACGATCGACGAGGCGTTCGTCACCGGGACCATGGGCGAGATCACGCCGGTCGCCGCGATCGACGGCCGGCGGCTCGAGCC
>DNLZ01000436.1:0-3270 GCA_003488325.1 Planctomycetaceae bacterium | reverse complement strand
GGCGGCGCGAGCCGGTGCCGGGCGGCGTCACGGCGCGGATCGCCACCGCCTTCCGGGCGTGCACGCGCGACCCGGCCGAGGGCACGCCGCTCGTGCCCTGAAGCCCCCCGCCACCTCCGTCGGGCGTCGGGCGGCCCGCGTGGTTGCATCGCGTCGCCGGGCGATCACAATCGCCACACGCGGGGGCCGCACGGTGTCCGCCGTGATCGACCCGCGACGGTGGCAGAGGAGCAACACGACATGATGGCGAAATCGAAGGCGCGGCTGGTGGAGTCGGAGCACGCGGAGGAGGCGGAAGACGGCGGGATCGCCACCGCGGAGGCCTCGAGCGAGCCGCGCGTCAACAAGAGCGAGGCGATCCGCGCCGAGGGTCGGGCGATTCTCGACGCCGGCGGGCAGCCGCGGCCGTCGGAGATCGTCCGCAGCCTGGCCGCGCGCGGCATCGACGTCGCGCCGGCCATGGTGTCGACGGTGCTCAAGAAGATGGGGGTGCAGCGCCGGGCCCGACGCGCATCGGCCTCGGCGACGCGGCAGGCGGCCCCGGCCCGCGAGGCGTCGCCCCGGCGCGAGCCCGTGGTGTCGGCGGAGTCCTTCACGGTCGATCAGCTCATCACGGCGAAGAAGTTCGTCGAGACGGTCGGCTCGCCGAAGCGCGCGATGGCCCTCCTCGACGCGCTCGACCGACTGATGTGAGGCCGCTCGGCGGCCGCCGGAGTCAGCCGCGCGGGCGTTCGAGCGTCTCACGCACGAGCAGGTCGGCGAACTCGGGCGCCTGCCCTGCCGTCCCCTCGAGATCGAACTCGTCGGCAAGCCGGGTGCCGATCCACGACTGGAGCGGCCGCACGTCGTCCTGTGCGGCGACGTGCGTGGCCACCTCGGAGGCGAAGTTGAGCAGGTCGTACACGCGGCACTTCACCGGCAGGAGTCGCTGGCGCCGAACCGGCAGCGTGTCCACGTTCGTGAGGCCGTAGAACTCCTGGATGCGTCCGGTGACCCGATCGAAGTCCTCGAGCAGGCGCGTGCGAGCGGCGCCGGCCGTGGTCTTCATCTTGCAGATGGCGCGATAGAGCGAGTGCGCCTCGCGCACCGACGCCCACGACGTCTGCGCCGCCGCGAACCGCTCGCGGATCGCGGCAAACCCGTCACCATGATCGAAGCACTCGACCGCACGGCGGAGCGTGTGCAGCGGGTTCCGGCTCGCGGGGATGTCGCTCGCGAAGACGCGGTGCATGGCGACGGCGCCGTTCTCGCAGACGAGTCGCAGGAGTGCGACGTGGATGCGTGGCAGGCCGAAGCCGTCGATCGGCACGTCGAGCGTGAAGCGGTTGGCGAAGTCGTCGTGCCCGATCGCGAGCGCCTGCTCGCCGCTGCGGGGCGTGAACGTGCAGGAGACCATGCCGTCGGCGTAGCAGGCTCCCGAGCCACCGTGCGTCCGTGCGATCTCGGCCACCTCGTCGATCGTCACCGCGCGGCCGTCGGGCCGTGACGCGGCGAGGGCCGTGGGCGGGCGGCCCGCACGCCGCTCGATCGCGACCCGCAGCGTGTCGCTCCGTGAGACATCGCGAATCCTGGCGAAGACCTCCTGGGGATGGAAGTACCGAAAGGTGCTCGCGCCGAAGCGATACCGCGTGAAGATCGACTTCCAGAAGCGGTCGGTGACACGGCAGTGCTCGCCGTCGATGTCGACCAGGGCCCGCTGCGCGCGGCCGTCACGAGCGGCCCCGCGACGGCCGGCGGCCGCCGTGGAGAGGGCCTCGTCGGGCCAGTGCGTCTGTCCCGGTCGTTCGCCGTCGTTGAAGACGCGCAGGGCGCCCAAGCGCACGATCCGCTCGTCGATCCGGACGGCGTCGAGCGTCGTCCGCGGCGCGTCGGCCGCCGCGTGTGCGTCTGCCATGCCGCCCATGTTCGTCGTCATGCTCACGTCCTCCCTGGGGTGTTCTCAGTCCTACGCCGCGCCCGGTCCTGCGCCTCGGCGACGCTGAATTTCCACGGTCGCAGCCGCTTGAGCCGCCGCGCCACCGGCAGCTGCTCGTGGGGTGGACCGTTCACTCCTGCCGTCGCCTCCTGGCCCTTCGACATCGTCACGAGCAGCTCGAGCATCCGCTCGCTCATCGCCTCGATCCGCCCGTTGAGGCCGATCGACCGCCACCGCTCGAGCGCGTGGGGCGATCCCGGCCCGGCGTTGCTCGCGTCGGCCGAGACGTACTGCACCGCGGCGGGCGCCGTGGCCGTGAAGGGATGACGCGTCCGCGCACACTGCACGACGTTCTTGAGCGGCACTCCCTCGGCACGTCGCAGGACACGGCCTGCCATCTGCACGGTGGGGCCGCGGCCCGACGGGCGGCAGAACACGCTCTGGAGGGCGGGACAATCGAATCCCTCGGTGAGCACGGCCATGCTGATGATCACGGGGCACTCGCCCGCCTCGAACCGCGCGATCTGCCGCTCACGATCGGTCGTGGCGGTGACGACCTCGCAGGACACCCCGCCGTCCTGGAGCCGAGCGGCACACGCGCGGCATTCGGCGAGCGTGCGGAAGAACAGGAGCGACCGGCCCCAGCGGTCCGGCTCCGCAAGCCACGTCGCCGCCACCGCGTCGGGCGTGTAATGCGGAATGGTGTAGTGGGCGTAGCCGCTGAGGTGGCCGTCGAGGACCAGCTGGCGGATTCCGGAGTCGCGCACGACCCGTTCGAAGCAGAGCCCCAGCCGGTCGGCGCGGTAGGGAGTGGCGGAGAGACCGAGCACGCGCGCAGGACCGACGGCGGCGTGGAGCGAGGCCATGCTGCGCGTGGCGTCGTGCTGTGCCTCGTCGACGATGAGCAGGTCGCCGCGGGGTGGTGCGCGGTCGAACATCGAGACGAGCGCGAGATCGACGCCGAAGCCCCGTTCGCGGTTCTCGCGATCGGCCTGGGCGAGCAGGTTGCGCCGCATGGCCGTCCACACGACCCGCATGCCGAGCTGCTCCTGTGCCCAGCGGGCCACGAGCAGCGCCATCGCGGTCTTTCCGCTGCCGGTGGGACTTTCGACGATCACGGAGCGGGCCGCGGGGAGCTCCTGCCCGCGCTCGACGTGCGGTCCTGAGAACATCTCGATGACGCGGGCCACCACCCGATGCTGGTAGTCACGCGGCTCGAGGTGCACGCCAACCGTGAGCCACTCGGGCAGGCCTCCGGCCGGACATCCGGTCACTCCGGCCTGCTGCCGGAGCATCGGCTCGGGCGGTCCGGACAGACCGGTCGTGCAGGCGGTCCGGGCGAGGGGAGGGGCAGG
>DNLZ01000417.1:2849-4274 GCA_003488325.1 Planctomycetaceae bacterium | reverse complement strand
CTCGGGACCGTCGGCCCACGTCGGCCCACCTCGAGCCGCGTGGAGGGGATCGCCCGCGGCCCGTGCCGCGACCTCCCGCCGCAGGACCGTGGCCGCCGCGAGGAGCACGGCGAGCGTCGCCTGATGGCTGATCCGTTCGAGCGGAAAATCGAAGCACGAGGCGACGAGGTAGGTCACGATCGACATGAGCACGAGCACGGCGAGTCCCGCATCGCGCGGAGACACCGCGACTCGCAGGACCGTGACGATCGACGCGAGGGCGGCCGCGAAGATCCCGATGAAGGCCGCCAGTCCCAGCACCCCCTTCTCCGCCCACACCTGCAGGAAGTCGTTGTGCGGCCGGGACCAGTCGTCGGTGTGCAACCGCGCCAGATCGGCGCCGGGCGTCGCGTAATACTCCTGGATGCGGATCGGGAAGTTGCCGGCGCCGACTCCGACCAGCGGGTGATCGGCGATGAGGTGCGTGGTGAGCCACCAGATCACCGTCCGGCCTCCATCGCTCGGGCGGCCGTCCGGATTCGCGACGCCGATGCTGCGCAGCCGCGCCATGATCGGATGATCGGGACTCGCGAGTGAACCGCAGGCCGCGATCCCGCAGGTGATTCCCACCGCCCCCGTGACCATGACGTTCCGCAGGACCCGCCCGATCCCCAGTCGCTCCCGCGAGCGCCACGCCACCGCCAGCGCGACGAGTGCGGATGCGGCGAGCGCGACCCAGGCGGACCGCGACTGCAGCACGATGACCAGCGCCAGGGACGCGACACCCGCCAGCGCCCCGGCTCCCCGCCACGCGCCACGGAGCAGACACGCCGCGCCAAGGCAGCCGGGCAGGACGAGGACGAGGTAGCTCGACAGGAGGTTGATGTTGCCCATCCGGCCCGACACGTCCTCGATCCACCGTCTCCCCGGCACGTTGATCCCATAGCGCGTGATGAACTCCGCCCACCCGAGGCCGGCGGTGACCGCGGCCGAGACGACGAGCAGGCGCAGCAGGTGGTCGGGCCAGCGCGGCACGAGCGGCAGGAGCAGGCATGACACCACGAGCACACCGGCAAACGCGCCGGTGCGCACGAGATCGAGCCAGCCGGCACTCACGTTGACGGCGGCGACGAGTGACAGCGCGGTGCACGCGACGAGGGCGAGCGCGCTCAGGACGACCGGCTCGCGGACGATCGATGCATCGCATCGGCGCAGCACGCGCGGCGTCCCGAGGGCGAGTCCGGAGGCTCCGAGGACGATGAGCAGCGCGTGCAGGCGGGGCACGAGCGTCTTGTCGTGCATCGACGCATCGTGGACGACGTTGATGCCGATGAGCACGAGCGCGAGCCAGCCCACGACCCAGCACGTGCGCCGCCATGCCGAAGCGGTCGCATGAACGGGTGCGTGGCAGCCGTCACCCGGCATCCCCGAGGAACGACTCTCCCC
>DNLZ01000417.1:0-2468 GCA_003488325.1 Planctomycetaceae bacterium | reverse complement strand
GGCAGTGAACGGCCGCGGCGCGAACCCCAGATCGGCGACGGCCGCCGCGTTGTCGGCGACGAGCGGCTCGTTCATGCGGTCGAAGGCCGCGGCCGAGACCCCGCGGAAGCCCGGCAGGAACCCGAGCATGGGGAGCGTGGCACGCACGAGCATCCGCGGCACCTGCACGAAGCGCGGATGCCTGCCGACCGCCACGAAGATGCGGGAGACCATGTCGCGGTAGGTGAGTGTCTCGCCGCCGGCGATGTCGTAGCACGGCCGGGGCGACGGGGCGTCGAGCGCCGCGACACAGGCGGCCGCGAGGTCGTCGGCGTGCAGCGGCTGCCGGAGGCCGCATCCCGCACCCACGAGTGGAAAGAACCTCCAGCGGCGGACGAACCCCGCGATCCGGGTCACGTTGCGATCGTGCCTCCCGTCGTACACGAGGGTCGGCCGCAGAATCGTCACGCGCGTCGCATGCCGCTCCGCCCAGCGCTCGAGCGCGTCCTCCGCGGCGGCGAGCCGCTCCGCGACGGCCCGCTCGGCAGGATCGGGTGAAGCCGCCTTCGTGACGCGACTCATCGAGGACACCGCCACGATCCTGCGGATGCCCAACGTCGTGAGAGCCGGCAGGCGATCGACGAGCCCCCAGAGCGGACACAGGGCGACCGCCGCAGTGATGCCCTCCGGCGTGGCGACCGCAGGCACGCGGTCCTCGGCGCCCGCACGCGAGGCGATGGGCCATGACGCATACCCGGCCAGCGCGAGGCGCGACAGGAGCGGCGGGGAAACGAAACTGCCCATGCCGAGCACGCCGACACAGCCGCGGACCCCTGAACCTGCCTCGGGCGTGCTCGAGTGAGGCGCCGTCGCGTCAGGGGCCGGGGGCATCATCGTGACCGACACCCGCTCGAGTGGGCTCCCATCCGCCTGACCCGGCGCTCCATGCCCCGTCGTCATCGACGTGATCGCCGCGCTGGGCACGCCTGATCCCTCGGACTACGAGGCGACGGAACTCGAGGTGACGCCACGCGTCATGACGGTCGGTGCCTGGGTGCGTCGGGGTCGGACGACTGCAGCCAGACGTCTGATGCCACCACCACACCACGCTGGAATCCGGCGGGCCGTGATCGTGGCCGCGATGCCGGCGAAGCGTGCCCAGACACCGAGCCGGACGAGCGTCATGAGGCCCGCCGGGTATTGGTGCCGAAAGTGCGTTCGGTAGAACCGCATCATGCCCCGGTGCTTGTGCCACTCGACGAACAGGCGGCGATCGTGGCTGCAGACTCCCTTGTGGTGCAGCACGCGGGCGTCGGGAACGAAGAGGATCTCCCACCCGCGTTGACGAAATCGCATGCACAGATCGAGGTCCTCGCAGTGGAGGAAATAGCCCTCGTCCAGGAGCCCGACGTCGTCGAGCGCCTGCCGGCGCATGGCCATGCACGCGCCGGAGATGGCCTCGACCGCCACCGGTCCCGGGGGCAGGGGCTGGAGGTGGAGATAGAAGTCGTCGAAGAGCCTGGGCCACCGCCGGGCCAGTCGCGAGAGGCCGAAGCCGCGCACCGCCGACCGCCACGGCGTCGGCACCGCGCGACGTCCGCCCCCCTGCTCCGTCCCATCGGGCGATACGAGAAACCCGCCGACCATGCCGACCGTCGGCCGACCGTGCAGGACCTCGCAGAGCCGCGCTACGGCTCCGGGATGCACGATGCTGTCCGGGTTGAGCAGGAGGATGGTCGGCTCGGTGGCGGCGGCGATGCCGAGGTTGCACCCGGCGGAGAAGCCGACGTTGTTCGGAGACCGGATGACGACCACGCGGGGGTGATCCAGGAAGGGCGCCACAGCCGCCTCGAACCCGGTCGGCTCGGAGGCGTTGTCGACGACCACGATCTGCCGTGCCTGCGGCAGCAGTGCCTCGAGGCACTCGCGGAGCACCTCGCCCGCGTTGAAATTCACGATCACCACCGACGCGGCCGCGGGCTCGGCATCGGACGATTGACGAGTCTCGTGCACCGGCTGCCTCACGCCCGCCACCATCCCGCGTCGAGCACCCGCCATATCCGCCGCCACCCCACGCGCCACTGCCCGGATCGTCTCGCGTGCGTCCGCTTCCGCAGAATCGATGGAAGCCCGGCAAGGGCATCCCGCTTGGCCGCCAGGAACGCGAGGGCCCGACCGCGTCGCCACATCACCAGAAAAGTCACGATAGTCTGGGCCAGATGGGGGAGCAACAGGCCGGCGAAAAGCGGCTGTGGCATGTTTTTCACGAAGCACCAGACCATGTTGCGATGTCCGTGGTAGATCGCGAACGGGCTGTGGCGGCCGCCGCTCGAACTGCTGCCGACATGGCGGACCACGGCACTGGGCACCTGCCGCGCGGCGTGCCCCGCCAGCCGCAGCCGAAACCCGAGATCGACATCCTCGAGGTAACAGAAGAAGTCTTCGTCGAACATGCCCACCGCGACGACGGCGTCCCGCCGATACAGCGC
>DNLZ01000043.1:4042-4395 GCA_003488325.1 Planctomycetaceae bacterium | reverse complement strand
ACGACGGGCGTGTTGGCGAGGAGCAGCTCGAGATAACTGCGTCGCTCGGGCTGCGTGCAGCCCAGGGCCGAGGCGAGCGACTCGATGCACCCGCGGGCCTGCGGCACCTGACCGGCCAGTGCCACAAGCTCGAACTCGACGAACGGCCCGAGGCCGGTCACGTCATCGAGCGCGACCTCCACGTCCGCGCCCTGCCACGGCACACGCGCGGCCCGACGGCGCTTCGACACCTCGCGCACGGGCCGGAAGCCGAGCGCCTCCAGGAGCGCCGTCCAGCGGTCGATCGTCACGACCTTCGTCCCCTCGACCAGCCGGGCGACGGCAAGTTCGAGCTCCTGACGCGTCTTCGTGGC
>DNLZ01000043.1:1333-3632 GCA_003488325.1 Planctomycetaceae bacterium | reverse complement strand
GGGCGAAGTAGCGGTCCACCTGCTCGACCGGTTCGCGAAAGCGGGCCGCGAGCCCCACGAGCCGCCGCTCGAGGTCAGCCGGGTCGTCCACCCGAAACTTGAGCTCGACCTCGTACATGACCAGCGCCCTCCGGGTATCGTGACGGGGGTTCCCCGTCCTCGGTCGACGCGATGATACGTCGGTGGTCAGTTCGTGGCAGCAGTCCGGCCGCACGCCTCGCCGTGAGGGCGGCGGCGATCGTCCTGCTCGTCGGCGGCTGCGGGACGGTGCCGTCGTCGCACCCCACCGTGGGCCGCGCGGTGGGACCGCTGCCGATCGTGTCGATCCACGACGCGACGACCGCGCCGCCCGACGTCGCCGGCCGCGTCACGCTGCTCAACTTCTGGGGCACGTGGTGCCCGCCGTGCCGCCGCGAACTGCCCGGTCTCGTGCGGCTGGCGGGCCGACTGGCGGGCGAGCCCGCGTTTCAGTTGATCGCGGTCTCGTGCGGTGCCGGAGCCGAGGACGTCGCCGAGGTGACGGCCGAGACCCGTGCCTTCCTGACCGAGCGCGGCCTCGAGGTCGGCGCATGGGCGTTCGTGGACACCGCGGCCCGACGAGACGTCTCGGAGCGGCTCGGCCTCGACGCGTTTCCGACGACGTACCTCGTGGGTCCCGACGGCCGCGTGCGACGCGTGTGGCGTGGCTACCGGCCGAGCGACGAGCCCGAGATCGCGCGGGCCGTTCTCGAGGCGCTCAAGGGTGCGGCGGCCGACGCGCCGTGATGCGGTCGAGAAAGGCACGGGCCGCGGCGGCTGGGTCGGGTGCGGCGGTGATCGCCGAGGCGACGGCGAACCGGTGGATCCCGAGCGCCGCGAGTTCATCGACGCGTTCGAGCGTGATGCCGCCGATGGCGAAGGCGGGCAGCGGAATCTCCGCCACCACGGCCCCGAGGAAGGCCGGGGCGGCGAAGGCCGCGAACGACTTCGTGGCGGATGGATAGCACGGACCGATGCCGACATAGTCGGCGCGATCCGCATGGGCCCGGCGCGCCTCGTCGAGATCGTGCGTCGTCCTGCCGAGCAGCCGGGGACGCGCGGCGGGTGACGCGTCGTCGAGCCGTCGTCGGGCCTCGGCCGTCGCCATGTCGTCGGCGCCGACGTGTGCGCCATCCGCGCCCTCCTGCACCGCGAGATCAACGCGATCGTTGACCACGACGAGCGGCGGTCGCTCCGGCCGCCGCCGCCTCGCGATGTCGAGCGCGACCCGCACGCGGTCGGCGAGTTCGTGCTCGGGGATCGCCTTCTCGCGCACCTGCAGCATCGGGACGCCGGCATCGACGAGATCCGCGACGAGCCTCGCGAAGGACGCCGCATCCATGCCGCCGCCGACGAGCACGCACAACGAGGCGTCGGCGAGCCTGGCCAACGGGTCGGTCACGAGCGATCTCCCTATCCTGCCCAGCCGCCTGCGCCGGTCGATCACCACCGCGACGGCATCCACACGGGGCTGATTCCGGGGGCCCGGAACGCCTTGGCGAAACCTGCCCCCGATCCTACGATCCCGCCCCCGCTTTCGGAGGCCGCGGTGGTGGGCACGCTGCGATATCTCACGATTCTCTGGCCCGGCCTGCCCTGGCTCTGGCTGCGTGGCAGCCTGCCGGGCATCGTTCTGGCACTGGCCTTCGCCGTGACGCTCGACGTCGCGATGGTCACGACCTGGATCTGGACCGATCTCGTCGAGCTGCCCTTCAAGCTCGCGGCCTGGGCGGGCGCCGCCGCCATTTGGCTGCTCGGCACGGCGTCGGCACTTTCGGCGTTTCCGCCGCCGATCCCCGCCGGCGTCGGCCCCGCGCACGAGGCCCGCTTCGTCCAGGCGCGCGACGCCTACCTCGCACGCGACTGGGTGGGGGCGGAGCGTCGGCTGCGGGAACTCCTCCGCGACGCGCCCACCGACGGCGAGTCCCAGCTGCTCCTGGGCACGCTCCTGCGCCGCGCGGGCCGCCTGACCGAGGCGCGGGACGCGCTCGAGGCGCTCGCCCGCAGCGACGCAGGCCTCCCGTGGCGGACGGCGATCGCCCGCGAATTGGCGCTCATGGCCACCACGGAGCGAGCGCCGACCGCCGACCCCATCCTCCTGCCCCTCGCGACCGGCGAGGCGTCGGAAGACGACCGCGTCGCGGCGTGATTCCGAGCCTCTTCCGAGCCTTTTTCGGTCGCCAACTGGAATCCGGCGATCGGTTTGGCGTAAGGTTTGCACTGCAATCGTGTCGGGGGCCGGGCTGCCGAAAAGGCACCCGTCGCCGACGCCGCCTTCCAC
>DNLZ01000043.1:0-929 GCA_003488325.1 Planctomycetaceae bacterium | reverse complement strand
CAGGAGGCCCAGCGCTTCAACCACGAGTACATCGGCACCGAGCACGTGCTGCTCGGCCTGATCAAGGAGGGGAGCGGCGTCGCGGCCAACGTGCTCAAGAACCTCGACATCGACCTGCGCAAGATCCGCATGGAGGTCGAGAAGCTCGTCCAGAGCGGCCCCGACATGGTGACGATGGGCAAGCTCCCGCAGACGCCCCGGGCCAAGAAGGTGATCGAGTATTCGATGGAGGAGGCCCGCAACCTCAACCACAACTACGTCGGCACCGAGCACATCCTCCTGGGTCTCCTCCGCGAGCAGGAGGGGGTGGCGGCGCAGGTGCTCATGAACCTCGGCCTCAAGCTCGAGGACGTGCGCGAGGAGGTGCTCAACCTGCTCGGCCACGGCATGGAGGAGGGGGGCGAACGGGCCGGAATGGGCGGTCGCCAGCCGGCCGGTGCCGGCGGGGGCGGCGGCGAGGGCGCACCCAAGGGGGGCAAGAGCAAGACGCCCGCCCTCGACAGCTTCGGCCGCGACCTCACGGAGCTCGCGCGTCAGGGCAAGCTCGACCCCGTCATCGGCCGGGAAAAGGAGATCGAGCGGGCGATCCAGATCCTCTGCCGCCGCACGAAGAACAATCCCGTGCTCCTCGGCGAGGCGGGCGTGGGCAAGACGGCGATCGTCGAGGGCTTCGCGCAGCGCGTCATCGACGGCAACGTGCCGGAATTGCTCGCCGACCGGCGGATCGTCGTGCTCGACCTGGCCATGATGGTCGCAGGCACGAAGTACCGCGGCCAGTTCGAGGAGCGGATCAAGGCGGTGATGAACGAGGTCCGCCGCGCGAAGAACACGATCCTCTTCATCGACGAGCTGCACACGCTCGTCGGCGCCGGTGGTGCCGAGGGGGCGATCGACGCGTCGAACGTGCTCAAGCCGGCCCTCGCCCGCGG
>DNLZ01000044.1:2787-2915 GCA_003488325.1 Planctomycetaceae bacterium | reverse complement strand
CTCGAGCCGCTTGTCGGTGGCGCTCGTGATCACCCGCTCCCGATCCTCCGGACGGACGACCTGGAGCCACTGGTGCCAGTCGAGGGCCGCCTCCTGCAGGTCCTCGCGCGCGGGATCGGCGAGTGCGG
>DNLZ01000044.1:0-2469 GCA_003488325.1 Planctomycetaceae bacterium | reverse complement strand
GCGGCGAGCGCCTCGAGCGCCCGCCGTTCGGTCGAGGACATCCGCGCGAAGGCGCGCGCGGCCTTTTCCAGGTCCACACGCTCCTCGAGCGACAGCGCGGAGATCGCGTCGCGGCGGCGCGCCTCGGCGCCGGCGCCCACCTCGGCGAGCTGGTCGGCGAGTGAGGCGAGCGCGGCGCGAAACTTCGCTTCCTCGCGCTCGGCCGCATCCGCCGGCGGCCTGAGGAGGCGGAACGGCGGCGGCGACTCCCGGGCGGTGAGGGCCTCGAGGAAGCGCACCGAGCCGGCCTCGCGGAGGAGGTCGAGGTGCTGGACATAGGGCAGCTCTGCGGCGAGCCGCGCGTCGCCGTTGGGTGCCGTCAGCCTTCCCGCCGCGAGGCCCGTCATGAGCGCGCAGGCGACCACCGCGGCCGATACCGCCCACTCCACGCGGCGGCCACGATCACGATCGGCACGGCGCGGCGGACCGCCGGCCGCCATCTGCACGGTCGTGGCCATCAGCCGTACCGCTGCGGCATCGGCGGGAGCGCCCGGCGGCAGCTCGTCGAGCAGGTCCCAGACGTCGGCCAGGTCGCGGGCGGGCGATCCCTCGGGCGATGCCGCGAGCGCCGGCATGGCGACGGTGCGCTGGGGGTCGTCGGAGTCCGGCGGACCTCGGTCGCTCCCGCGCGGCAGGCCCATCAGTCGGCCTCCCCGACGCGGGCACCGGCGGGATCTCCGCCGCGCGCGGCCTCGTCCTCATCGAGATACGCCCCCAGGGCCTGCCGCAGCTGGTCACGGGCACGGAAGATCAGCGACTTCACCGCGGGCACGGAGAGCCGCATCGCGGTGGCGATCTCGTCGTAGGAACAGCCCTCGAACTTCGCGAGCAGGAGCGCCATGCGCTGACGCTCGGCGAGCCCGGCGATCGCCTCCTGCACGACCTGCCGCACCTCCGAGCGATCCGCCTGACGTGCGGGGAGGAGTCCACTGGCCGCGATCGCCAGCTGGTCGAGCCCGATCGCGCTCGATGAGGCCGAGGCACTCATCGGCACGCCGCGCTCGCGCCGCCGGTAGGCCCGCTGCTTGAGGTCGCTGGCGACGTTGTTGGCGATCGTGTGCACCCAGGTCGTGAACTTCGCGGTCGGTCGGTAGCCGGCACGGGCGCGGAAGACCCGCAGAAACACCTCCTGCGCGAGGTCCTCGGCCGTGGCGTGATCCCCCACGTGATGGACGAAGAGCGTGACGAGCCGCGGCTGCCAGAGCGCCACGAGCTCCGCGAACGCCGCGGCGTCGCCGTCCCGCACCCGCATCATCAGCGCCGTGGACGGATCAGCAGCCGCTCGGATCGATCCGGACGCCGACATGACCGCGGAATCCGTCACCATGGGATACGCCGCGCGTGCGCTCGGCAGGCGCGCCCAGACCTGCCCGCCTGGATGGCGGGCTTCCAAATCACGCCTGCCGAGGCCACGAGGGCTCGGCAGGCGTGAAGCCGAATGGAGCGGAGGAGGATCGAACTCCCAACCTCGGCATTGCGAACGCCGCGCTCTCCCAGTTGAGCTACCGCCCCGATCCGAAACCCGCGGCACGTGGAGGACCACCGCGGATTCCCGAGGAATTTTGATGCTACGGGAGCGGGCGCGGGGTGTCCAGCAAGGGGGCCGACGGCGTCGGATTTGTCGGCCCCGTGCGCCACCTCTGCCTCGGCGGCGCACGTGGGTGGACTCGGCCGATCTCCTACACTGCCTCCAGACGCGTCCCGGTGCCCGGATGCGTGGCCCGGCCGTCGAGGCCGTGCATCGGCGTCGTCTCCACTCGCCCTCCGCATCCCCGTCCGGCTTCCCGCGACCGGCCTTCCTCCTTTCGCTCGCGCATGCCCGTACCCCCGATCGTCGTCCGCGGTGCACGGGAGCACAACCTCCGCGACGTCACCGTGGCCCTGCCACGAGGGCGGCTCGTCTGCCTGTCGGGCGTGAGCGGCTCGGGCAAATCGAGCCTCGCCTTCGACACGCTCTATGCCGAGGGGCAGCGCCGCTACGTCGAGAGCCTCTCCACGTTCGCCAGGCAGTTCCTCGGACAACTCCCCCGTCCCGACGTCGATGCCGTCACCGGCCTCTCCCCCTCGATCTCGATCGCGCAGAAGTCGGCGGGCACCAATCCGCGTTCGACCGTCGCGACGATGACGGAGATCCACGACTTCCTGCGGGTGCTCTATGCCCGCGTCGGCACGGCCCACTGCCCGACCTGCGACGCCGTGCTCGAGGCGCAGCCGCGCGATCAGATCGTGGAGCGGATCCTCGCAACCTGGGCGGATCGCCGCGCGATGATCCTCGCGCCCTTGGTGCGTGACGCCAAGGGGGAGCACCGGGATCTCTTCACCGATCTCGTGAGGCAGGGCTTCACGAGGGCCCGGGTGGACGGCACGGTGTGCCGGGTCGAGGAGCCGCCCGCCCTCGCGAAGCTCCTCAAGCACACGATCGAGGTGGTG
>DNLZ01000292.1:4750-5530 GCA_003488325.1 Planctomycetaceae bacterium | reverse complement strand
GGCGGTTTCTGCTGGGTCGCCCGCGAGGTGTACGGCGCTCACGACCCGCGGTGGGTCGAGTTTCGTGAGTGGCTGGCCAGCGACGCCCCGGCGTGGTTGCACGATCTCTACCGCGACCATGGCGAGGCGTTTGCCGCATGGATTCACGATCGTCCGACGGCGAAACTCGTTGTCCGCGGCCTGATGGACCATGCGATCGCCGATCGGGCCAGTGGCTCGTCCGGAGTCGCACTCTGGCAGGTCCGCGATCGCGCTCCCCCCGCGGAACCGGGTTCGTTCGTCGTCTATCCGGGCCAGACACGGCGGTTTCGCTTCGCCACGGTGTGCCTCGAGCATGGAAAGCCCGAACCGTCCCCACGCATGGCGTATCGCATGCAGGCGCTCGACTCGTTCTCGACGGATCCACGGCTCGATGTGGTGATGGCGGCACTCGGCAGCGGGGCGGTGTCGCAGAAGGTGGCGCAGGCGGCGGCCTGGCACATTGCCAACGACCTCTCCTGGCAGCGTCTGGCGGCCGAGACGATCCATCACGTGGGCGGTCGGCCCGACGAGCCCTTCTTCCAGCCCGGCGAACTGGCGACCGCCATGCGCCTGGTCAAATTCGCCGAGGATCACGCCGCGTCGCAGGCGGCCGCGGAATCCGCGACCGGGCAGTGATCGTCGAGATGTAGCGGACTCCCTCCCGTCGGGAGGGGATGGCATGGCCTGTCCTATCGGCAGGCCGCCCCGTGGCCCCCTCCCACGATCGCATTTCTGCGGTACAACCGCTAGGAGCGGGCC
>DNLZ01000292.1:1796-4381 GCA_003488325.1 Planctomycetaceae bacterium | reverse complement strand
ACCAGTGTGCCACGGGGGCGGCAGGCCATGAATGTGAGCGGTCCGTCACGAAGCGGAGCCGGTGACGGTCGTGGTGACGTCATCGTCGAGACCCGCAACCTCTCGAAGACCTACAGGGATTTCTGGGGTCGACGGAAGAAGGTGGCCCTCAAGCCGCTCGACCTCGAGATCCGCCGCGGCGAGATTTTCGGCCTCCTCGGCCCGAACGGGTCGGGCAAGACGACGACGCTCAAGCTGTTGCTGGGGCTCATTTTCCCCACGTCGGGCGAGGCGCTCGTCTTCGGGAGCGAGGCCACCGACGTGCGGAAGAACGAGCGCATCGGCTACCTGCCCGAGGAGAGTTACCTCTACAAGTTCCTCGACGCCGAGGAGACGCTCGACTTCTACGGCCGGCTGTTCGACATGCCTCCGGACGAGCGGCGGCGACGGGCCTCGATGCTCATCGAGATGGTGGGGCTCGCCCGCGATCGCAAGCGGCAGCTGCGGGAGTACTCGAAGGGCATGACGCGACGGATCGGCGTCGCCCAGGCCCTCATCAACGATCCCGAACTCGTCATGCTCGACGAGCCGACGAGCGGACTCGATCCGATCGGCACCCGGGAGATGAAGGATCTCATCGTCGACCTCAAGGCCCGCGGCAAGACGGTGATCATGTGCTCGCACCTGCTGGCCGACGTGGAGGACGTGTGTGATCGCATCGCCGTGCTTCATCAGGGTGAGCTGAAGGAACTCGGTCGTGTCGAGGATCTCCTGCGGGTCGGCGACGTGACGCAGATCCGAGCCCGGGGACTTCCGCCCGCCGCCGAGGCGGAGATCCGGGAGATACTTGCCCGGCACGGTGGGACGGGCATCGAGATCGGGAATCCGAAGACGACGCTCGAGGATCTGTTCCTCGAGGTCGTGCGGGACGCCGAGGCGCGGCCGGGACGACGGGCCACGGCGTCGCCGCGGGCCGGCGACGACCATTCGACACGAGCAGGGTGAGCGTTCGCCATGGTGCTGGAGGAGGAAATCCCGCGGTTCGCCGCCTGGATCGGCCCGGCGCTGGTGCGGTACCTGTTCGCCGGCGGTCTGGCCGCGGTCTGCGCCGCGGCCGCCGCCTGGCTTACTCAGGCGATCGCACACGGCCCACTGGCGGCCGGTGATCGCGTCTACCGCGGCATCCTCGCCGGTCTTGCCGACCTCGCGGGCACGTCGCCGCGTCGCGTCTGGGCGCTGGCGCGGCTCGCGGTCCAGGAGTCCCTGCGCCGCAACGTGCTCGTCGTGCTCGGGGTCTTCGGTCTCATCCTGCTGTTCGCGGGATGGTTCCTCGATCCGTCGAGCGTCGATCCGGGCAAGCTGTACATCGGCTTCATTCTCGCGGCGACCAACTTCCTCGTCTGCGCGGTGGTGCTGCTCCTCTCCGTCTTCAGCCTGCCCGCGGACATCAAGTCGCGCACCATCCAGACCGTGACGACGAAGCCGGTACGCACCGGTGAGATCGTCCTCGGGCGGATTCTGGGATTCGCGATGGTCGGGACGGTGTTGCTCGCGATCATGGGCGCCGCCGGATGGGCGTTCGTCGTGCGGAGCGTCTCGCACACGCACGGTGTGGCCCCGGAGGATCTCCTCGACACGACCGACGAGTCGGGAGCGACCGTGGGGGCGACGGGCCGGACGAGCCTCGACCGCGGCCATCGGCATCGCGTCGTGATCGGGCCCGACGGCACCGGCGTGGCGGAGACCGCGCAGGGGCACCGGCATCGCGTCCGCCGCGTGGATGGCGGCTACGAGGTCGGTGCCGCAGAAGGCCTGCTCGAGGCGCGGAGGCCGCTCCGGGGCACGCTGCGGTTCCTCGATCGCGACGGACGGCCCAGCGCGAAGGGGATCAGTGTCGGGTCCGAGTGGGCCTACCGGCAGTACATCGAGGGCGGGACGCCCGCCGCCGCCATCTGGACGTTCTCGGGCCTGACGGAACGCGCTTTTCCAGACGGGCTGCCGCTCGAGATGATCGTGCGCGTCTTTCGCACCCACAAGGGGCGGATCGAGGACGGGATCCACGGGACCGTCCAACTGCGGAATCCGGACAGCGGGCAGCGCAGCGAGGCCTTTCCGATCGTGGCCCGGGAGTTCTCCATCGACGAGCTCTTCATTCCGCGTCGCGTCGGCACCATGCTCGCCGATGGCGGCACCCGCGAGGTCGACCTCTACGAGGACCTCGTGGCGGACGGTCGGCTGGAGGTCTGGCTCCAGTGTCTCGAGCCCGGTCAGTACTACGGCGTCGCCCAGGCGGACTTCTTCATGCGCACGGGAAACGGCTCGTTCGTCGTCAACTACGCGAAGGGATGCCTGGGCATCTGGTTCGCCATGCTGATCGTCACGGCGCTCGGTGTGATGTTCAGCACCTTCCTGGCCGGCCCGGTCGCCATGCTGGCCACGCTCGCGGTCATCCTCGTCGGCCAGTTCCGCGGGTTCATCGCCCGGCTGTTCGAGAGCCAGGTGACGGGTGACTTCTCGATCGTCCCCGGGGGCGGACCGATCGAGTCGCTCGTGCGGATCGCGACGCAGGAGAGCATCACGGTCGACTGGGATCCCACGCCGGCCGC
>DNLZ01000292.1:1251-1392 GCA_003488325.1 Planctomycetaceae bacterium | reverse complement strand
GGCGACTTCGTCACCGCAGGATTCGCGATCCCCGGTGACCTGCTCGCCGCGCATGCCGCGGAGACGCTGGGCTTCGTGGTGGCATTCGCGCTCGCGGGCGCGTTCTGCCTGAAGGCACGGGAGATCGCATCATGAGCGTGG
>DNLZ01000292.1:0-911 GCA_003488325.1 Planctomycetaceae bacterium | reverse complement strand
GCGCGGCGAAGAGGGCGGATCGGTCGGTGCTGGGCCTGCGTCCGAGCACGTTGGCGGCACTCGTGGCGATCGCCGTGCTGCTCGTGCCGCTCTCGATGCTCAGTCAACCCGCGGACTCATCGAGTCCCGGCGGCCAGCTCGCCCGGCTGCGATCGCGGTACGGGCTGTCCCAGGCCGAACTCGGGGAAGTGGATCCGGCGAGCGAGACCATGCGGTTTGCGACGCTCGGCCTGAAGAACGTGGCCGTCACGCTGCTGTGGGACCGGGCCAATCATTACAAGAAGGTCGAGGACTGGACGAATCTCTCGGCCACGCTCGAGCAGATGACGAAGCTCCAGCCCAACTTCTATTCCGTGTGGGACTTCCAGGCGCACAACCTCTCCTACAACATTTCGGTCGAGTTCGACGACTTCAACGACCGCTACGCGTGGGTGATGAAGGGCATCGAGTTCCTGCGCCAGGGCATCGGCCTGAATCGGCGCGAGCCGCGGCTGCTCGGCAGGATGGGCTGGTTCATCGGGCAGAAGATCGGCCGCGCCGATGAGAAGAAGCAGTACCGGCGACTCTTCAAGGCCGACGACGACTTCCACGAGCGGGACCGTCCGGGGCGGACGCTGCCGGAGCGGGACAACTGGCTGGTGGGCCGTGAGAAGTATCTCGCCGCCCAGCAGCTCGCGGACTCCGGTGCGCCGCTGAAGACCACGCCCCTGATCTTCCACAGCGAACCGATGATGACCGCCATCAATCACGCGCGGGCGCTGGCCGACGACGGCACGTTCGGAACGGCGGGTCGCGACGCATGGTCCCTCGCGGGCGAGGAGCTGCGTCGCTTCGCGATGCGGGAGATCCCCACCAGCTGGGACGTGCCGATCCGGCTGGGGCTGGAGGAGGCGGAGACGGAACGGGCGGAG
>DNLZ01000446.1:3662-7366 GCA_003488325.1 Planctomycetaceae bacterium | reverse complement strand
CGCGCGGTGCCGCTGCTGCGCCGTCTCGGCCGCTCCATCACGCGGCTCGGCGCGGCCGGCGCGGGGCAGCGGTGCAAGCTCGCCAACCAGGTGGCCGTGGCGGTGGGGATGGTCGCGTGGTGCGAGGCGCTCTCGCACGCGCGGGCCGGAGGACTCGACCCGGCGGCGGTGCAGCAGGTGATCGCGGGGGGCGCGGCCGGCAGCTGGGCCATGACCACCCTCGCGCCACGGGCCCTCGCGGGGGACTTCGCTCCAGGGTTCCTCGTCAAGCACCTCGTGAAGGACATCGCGATCGCGCTCGAGACCGCGCGGGAGACGGGGATCGACCTGCCGGGTCTCGAGACCGCGGCACGGCTGTACGAGGCGGTCGTGACGCGAGGGTGGCAGGACGAGGGCACGCAGGCGCTCGCCCGGCTGTATCCCGGCTGGTAATCTCTCGGTCGCGCGATGGCGACGTGGGCGCGTCCACGGCAGGTCCTTTGCACTGTCTTTCGACCCGGGGAGATCTCACCATGCGATACGACGTGTCTGTCAGCCTGCACCGCGGGGGCGGAGTCGTCACGGCATGTGCCTTCGTGATCCTGCAGGTGCTCGCATGCCCGGGCCTCGAGGGCCGCGTGCGCGCGGAATCGCCATCGGCCGAGAACACGCTCACCGCCGCCGAGCGACAGGCTGGCTGGCGTCTCCTCTTCGACGGTGAATCGACCAGGGGCTGGCGGAGCTACCGCGGCGACGCGATCCGTCCGGCGTGGAAGGTGGTCGACGGCGCGCTCGTGCTCTCCGGCCGAGGCGGTGGCGACATCGTCACGGAGGACGAGTTCGAGTGGTTCGAGCTGTCGATCGACTACCGGATCGCGCCCGGCGGCAACAGCGGGATCATGTTCCGCGTGACGGAGGACGCTCCGGCGCCGTGGCACTCCGGACCGGAGGTGCAGGTGCTCGACAACGTCGCGGGCAAGGATCCGCAGCGGGCCGGCTGGCTCTACGGGCTGTATCCACCGCGCAATCAGCCGATGACCAACACGCCCACCGACGCCACCCGTCCGGCCGGAGAATGGAACACCATCTCGCTCCGCGTCGCCCCCGAGCAGGGTGAGATCGCGGTCAACGGCATCCGCTACACCACGTTCAAGATCGGTGGCGACGACTGGAACGCCAAGGTGGCCGCGAGCAAGTTCGCGGCCTTCCCCCAGTTCGGCAAGGCGAGCCGCGGCCGGATCTGTCTGCAGGACCATGGCGACGAGGTGGCCTACCGCAACATCCGCATCCGCGAACTGCGGCCCGATGCGCCGCCCCCCGATCCCGTCGATGGCACGCTCGCGGTGGGATACGAGCCGGCGTTCCCCGGCATCGCGTGGGCCGGCTACGAGCCGGTGGACGACAAGGGCCGGCCCGCCACGTTCCGGCCGGTGGTGGTCACGCACGCGGGGGACGGATCGAAGCGGATCTTCGTCGTCGAGCAGCATGGCGTGATCCACGTGCTCGATCCCGCAGCGGACGGCGGCCGTCCGGCGGCCAGCCGGATCTTCGCCGACCTCCGCGACCGCGTCGTCTACTCCGACAAGCAGAACGAGGAGGGCCTGCTCGGCCTCGCGTTCCATCCGCGGTTCGCGGAGAACGGCGAGTGCTTCGTGTACTACACGTCGAAGCGCCACGATCCGAGCACGTCGGTCGTGGCCCGTCTCAAGGCGACTGCGGATCGCAGCCGCATCGATCCGGCGGGCGTGGATCAGGCCGAGGAGCTGCTCGTCCTGCCGCAGCCCTTCTGGAATCACAACGGCGGCACGGTCGTCTTCGGCCCCGACGGCATGCTGTATGTCGCGCTGGGGGACGGGGGCGCCGGCAACGACCCCTACGGACACGGCCAGAACCTCGGCACGCTCTTCGGGTCCATCCTGCGCATCGACGTCGATCGCCGCGACGACGGCCTCGCCTACGCGATCCCGAAGGACAATCCCTTCGTGTCCACGCCCGGCGCGCGAGGCGAGATCTGGGCGTACGGTCTGCGCAACCCGTGGCGCATGGCGTTCGACCGCGTGACGGGCCTGCTGTGGGCGGCCGACGTGGGCCAGGGCATGTACGAGGAGATCGACATCATCGTGAAGGGGGGCAACTACGGCTGGAACCTCCGCGAGGGACGGCACGCGTTCGGCCAGCGCGGGGTCGGCGCGAGGCCCGATCTCATCGATCCGATCTTCGAGTACGACCATGCGGTCGGGGCGTCGATCACCGGGGGCCTCGTCTACCGTGGTCGACGGGTGCCCTCGCTCGCCGGACGCTACCTCTACGCCGACTACGTCTCCGGCAAGCTCTTCGCGCTTTCGTTCGATCCCGCGAGCGGCCAGGTGACGGGAAACCACGCGATCCCGGGCCAGAAGATGCCGGTGCTCTCCTGGGGCGATGACGAGGAGGGCGAGGCCTACTTCATGATCGTGTCGTCCGACGGACAGGGAATCTTCCGCCTCGTGCCGGGGCACGAGTGACGACCCCGACGGGGCGCCCGCCGTGGATACCGGGGGAAGGCACACCATGGTCGCACGCATCCTCGCCGTGGCGTGCCTCGTCGCGTCGCTGAGGGGATCGGCGGCCGCCTCCGGTCCGTTCGGAGCCGCGGGCCTGTCGGCGTGGCGGACGCCGGGCGGACAGCCCGTCGCGGGTGGCTGGGAGGTCGTGGACGGCGTGTGGCATCTCACGCCCGATCCGCCGGCGCGGGAAGGCCGGCGGAGGATGAACCACACCATCGTCACGGCCGACGAGTTCGGCGACTTCAGCCTCGACTTCGAGTGGCGGATCGCGAAGGGGGGCAACGGGGGCATCAAGTATCGCGTGCGGTCGTACGGTCCCCGCTGGCTCGGATGCGAGTATCAGATCTTCGACGATCCCGGGGCGCCGCGCCCGCCAGCCCCGCGGCAGTCGGCGGCGGCCCTGTACGGCCTTTTCGCACCCCCCGCTGACAAGCCGCTGCGTCCGGCCCCCGAGTGGAACGCCGGGCGTATCGTCGTCGACGGCGCGCGGATCGAGCACTGGCTCAACGGCCGGCTGGTGGTCGTGGCGACGGTCGGCGATTCGGAGTGGGATCAGCGGGTCGTCGACAGCAAGTTCGACGAGTTCGCAGGCTTCGGCCGGAATCGTCGCGGCCGGCTCATGCTCACCGACCATGGGGCCGAGACGTGGCTGCGCGGGCTCGTCTTCGCAGCGATCGACACATCGAGGGAGCAACCGTGATGACCGACGTTCTCTCGCGGCGCGCGTGGCTGGCCGGGTCGACGACGTGGCTCGCCGGGACCGCGGCCGCGCCCGCCATCGAGCCGATCGTGCGTGCGGGGAGGCCGCGGCTGCGGATCGCGCTGGCGGCGTACGGGTTTCGGCAGTTCTTCCGCTGGAGCCGTGGCACGCCGCAACGGCCCGCCGACGAGGCGCGGGCCCTGACGATCGACTCGTTCATCGACCTCGCCGCCGACCTCGGGTGCGACGGCGCGGAACTCACGAGCTACTACTTCGATCCGGCGGCGACCGAGGCGGACCTCCTGCGCACGCGGCGGCACGCGTTTCTGCGCGGGATCGAGATCAGCGGCAGTGCGGTGGGCAACAACTTCGTCCGACCGCGCGGCCCCGATCTCGATGCGGAGGTCGCCGACGTGAAGGCCTGGATCGACCAGGCGGCGCTCCTCGGTGCACCGCACGTGCGCGTGTTCGCCGGCCCG
>DNLZ01000446.1:1774-3282 GCA_003488325.1 Planctomycetaceae bacterium | reverse complement strand
TGCTGCGAGCATGCCGCGACGCGCGGGGTGATGCTCGGGCTCGAGAACCATGGCGGCATCGTGGCCTCGGCGGATGACCTGCTCGAGATCGTCCGGGCGGTGAGGAGCCCGTGGCTCGGGGTGAATCTCGACACGGGCAACTTCCATTCGACCGATCCGTACGCCGACCTCGCACGGTGCGTTCCCTATGCCGTCAACGTGCAGTACAAGGTCGAGATTCAGCGCGAGCCGAAGGGGCCGAAGGAACCGGCCGACGCCGCGCGGGTGGTCGCGCTCCTGCGGGACGGCGGCTACCAGGGGTTCGTGGCCCTCGAGTACGAGGCGGGCGAGAACCCGTACGACGCGGTCCCGCGGCACCTCGACGCGCTGCGTCGGGCCCTGGCGTGAGGCGATCGCCGGTCGGCGGTTGTCCAATCCGCGGGGCTACGGGAGTGTGATCGCGACGGTGGGCCCACACCCGGCAGCGGCTCGCGGCATGGCTGAACACGAACCGGACCCCGACGCGGGCGACGCGACAGCCGCGGACGGGCCGCGCGGTGAGCGGTCGGCCGCAGACGGCGACCGCGACGACCACGAGACGTTCGTGCGGCTGCTCCTCGAGCACGAGCCGCGGGTGCGGGGGTTCATCCGCGGCCTCGTGCCGACGTGGCACGATGTCGACGAGGTCGTTCAGCAGGCGAGTCTCGTGGCCTGGCGGAAGTTCAACCAGTTCGATCGCGGCACGAACTTCGGTTCGTGGCTGATGGTGATCTCCCGGTTCGAGGCGCAGAAGCACCGTCGTCGCGTCGCGCGGGGGCCGCGCTGCCTCTCGGCCGAGGTGTGGGAGCTCCTCACGTCCGAGGCCGATCCTGCGGCCCATGCCGCCGAGGCGGTCGAGCGGAGGCGCGCGGCGCTCGAGGCGTGCCTGGCCCTGCTCGGTGACGACCGGCGGCGGGCCGTCCTCGAGGCACACACGCCGGGCGTGAGGATGAACGAGCTGGCCCGTCGGCTCGGCCGCGGGGAGCAGGCCTTTTACAAGTCGATCCAGCGGCTGCGAGCCGCCCTGCTCGACTGCATGCGACGGCGGTTGCATGGGGAGGGGGCGGCATGACGCACGACGACCCGGATCGTCGCTCGGGGGATGACGGGCGCCGCGCGGATCGCGATGCCGATCGGGTGAACGCTGCGTTGCCCGACCTCCTCTCGGCCTGGATCGATGGTCGTCTGGACGAGGCCGGCGCGGCGAGGCTGGATGACCTCCTGAGAGCGTCGCCGGCGGCACGGGACACCTTTCGGGAGTGGATCGACCTCGACGCGCTGCTGACGACGACGGCCGAGCAGGCGCCGTCGGTCGGGGATGACGCCGGCGCGTGGCGCGGGAACCCGAACGCGGATACACCTCCCCGCCGACCCGCGGTGTCGGCGTGGAGGGCGTGGCGAGGGAGGTGGCGTGCGACCGCCGGCTGGGCGGCGGTCGTGGCACTGTTCGGGCTCGCGGGCGTGGTGTGGCTCCGCCGGCCGATCGACCC
>DNLZ01000446.1:548-1464 GCA_003488325.1 Planctomycetaceae bacterium | reverse complement strand
CGGCCGATCGACCCACGGCCGATCAACGCGGCCGTGACCGGGGGGTGTGCCGCCGTGGGACACTTGATCGACGCCGTCGTCGAGGGCTCCCCGATCGACGGCGCGGCGGTGCGGCCGGGCGCGTCGCTCGGGCCCGGACCGATCCGCGTGACGCAGGGCCTGATCCAGCTCGAATTCTTCAGCGGCGCGATGCTCTGGGTGGAGGGGCCGGCCGACCTCGAGATCATCTCGGCCTGGGAAGCCCGCCTCCACGCGGGCCGCACCCGCGCGCAGGTGCCACCGCCGGCACGCGGGTTCGTCCTGCACGCCCCCGGTGCGAGGCTCGAGGATCTGGGGACGTCGTTCGCGCTCAACGTGGAGGCCGACGGCACCGCGGCCGTTCACGTGTTCGAGGGCGAGGTGGCGGTGCAGCCGCATGCGGGTGATGACACGACGCTCGTCGCGGGTGGTGGCATCGTGCTCGATCGCGCCGGGCTCGC
This sequence comes from Planctomycetaceae bacterium, assembly GCA_003488325.1. Classification (GTDB taxonomy): domain Bacteria; phylum Planctomycetota; class Planctomycetia; order Pirellulales; family UBA1268; genus QWPN01. The sequence goes on along the minus strand of DNLZ01000446.1, from coordinate 985 downwards.
GCGTGATGGAGGCCGGCCTCGCGACACCGGTCGGCCTCGTGACGAGGATCAGTCCGCGGGCGGAACGGGCGAGACCGCGTTCCTGGCACTCGACGACATGGCCGCCGCGGCCGAGGATCGTCTGCGAGAACGGCGAGCGGCGTGGTCACGGTGGTCCCAGACGGCGCGGGACGATCCCAGGCTCGTCGCCTTCTACCGGTTCGACGCGCCCGACGCACCGGAGCGCGGCGGTCGCGTCCGGAACGTGGCCGACCCTCCCGGGGGCGAACGCGACGGGGCCGCGGTCGGCGTGACGTGGACCGCCGGGCGCTGGCCCGGGACCGGCGCGGTGGCCTTTCGCCGGGCCGGCGGTCGGGTCCGGTTGGCGATCGACGGCGTGTATGAAGCCCTGTCGCTGGCGTGCTGGGCGCGGGTGGATGCCGTCGATCGCGAGTACA
>DNLZ01000446.1:0-254 GCA_003488325.1 Planctomycetaceae bacterium | reverse complement strand
GATGCCGTCGATCGCGAGTACAACTCGCTCTTCCTCACGGACGGCTACGACCCCGGCGAGCCGCACTGGCAGATTTTCTCCGACGGCAGCCTCATGTTCTCGATCGCCTATCCACCGCCGGGCGGGGCGACGGGGCGATTCAACCAGACGTATTTTTCACGCCCCGTCTTCACCGTCGATACGCTCGGCGAGTGGCACCACGTCGCCGTGACCTACGACGGTGCCACCGGCGAGGTGGTGCAGTATTTCGACGG
>DNLZ01000447.1:2008-2889 GCA_003488325.1 Planctomycetaceae bacterium | reverse complement strand
CGATCTCCGTCAGGGCGGAGCCGACGCGATCGCAGCTTCCCGCCCCCCGACGGCTGCTGGCGATCGCCAGCTCGATCCGGCCGGCCGATTCACGGGCCGCGGCGGCGCTCCTCTGCGCGAGGGACCTGACCTCGTCGGCCACCACCGCGAAGCCCGCGCCGGCCTCACCGGCCCGCGCCGCCTCGACCGCGGCGTTGAGTGCGAGGATGTTGGTCTGGAAGGCGATCTCGTCGATCTGCTTGACGATCTTCGCGACCTCCGCGCTGCTCGACTCGATCGCCTCCATCGCCTCGTTCATCGCCAGCATCGTGCAGGTGCCCGCTTCGGCCGCCACCCGGGCCTGCATCGCCATCTCCTTCGCCTGAGCGGCATTTGCCGCGGTGCTGCGGATCATGGCCGCCATCTGCTCCAGGGCGGCGCTCGTCTCCGCCACGGCGGATCCCTGCTCGCTGCAGCCCTCCGCGACGGTGCGTCCCACCTCCGCGACCCGCGCGGCGGTGCCGGCCGTGCGGTCCCCGCCTCGATCGAGTTCATCCGACAGGTCGCGCAGCAACCGTCCCACCGAGCGGCTCAGTCCGCCACCGAGCAGGAGCCCTCCGAGGAGCGCCACGCCGGCGGACGTGCCGACTGTGGCGAGGCTGGCCCGCATCCGCGACTGCGTCCCCGCGAGCAGGGCCTCGCTGAGTTCGATGTTGTAGTCGATGAGCCGATCGAAGAGATCGAGACACCGCTGGGCCGCCGGCTCGACGTCCGCCCGCAGGATCGCGCGGGCCTCGTCCCGACGACCGTCCCTGGTGGTCGCAAGGGCCCGCTCCGCCTCCCTGATGAAGACCTTCCGTGCCGCTTCCGCCTCCCGGAACATCCGCTCGTCGGTGGCGTCG
>DNLZ01000447.1:0-1641 GCA_003488325.1 Planctomycetaceae bacterium | reverse complement strand
CAGTTCAGCCTCGAGGCTGGCCTGCTCCGCGCTGTCCGCGCTTTCGATGAGCGACGTGCGGACGGCCCGCAGCACGAGAAAATTGGTGGTGATCGCCCTGCTCAGATTGACGACCGACGGCAGGGTGTTCGTCGCGAGCGTGACGACGTCGCCCCGCAGCGTTGTCAGCCTCCAGAGGGACACCAGCCCGACGGCGACGGCGAGCGCCACGAGGGTCGCGAAGCCACCGATGATGCGCCGAGGAATCGTCCAGCCCCTGACGGTGCTCATGCATCAGCCCCCATGGAAGGATCGGCGACCGCCGGATCGTGCTCCGTCGCCGCGATCGCGTCGAGATCGATGAGCGTGACGACGCCCGTGGCCGTCTTCGCCATGCCCGTGAGGAAACGGGCGTCGATGGCGCCCCCGAAGTCGGGCACCGGCTCCAGCGTGTCGCGGGTGAACGACGCCACCTCCTCGACGCCGTCCACCACGACCCCGTAGGGACGCAGCCCGCCGTCGGCCGACGGCACCTGGGCCACGACCACGCAGGTGCGGTCATCGTCGGCGGCGACGGGGAGGCGGAACCGGGTGCGGAGATCGACCAACGGGATGATGCGTCCGCGGAGATTGATGACACCCCGCACGTGCGCCGGCATGTTCGCGACCGGTGTCACCGGACAGAGACGGATGATCTCGCGCACCGACAGCACGCTGACGCCGTAGCAGGCCGCTCCGAGCCGAAAGATCAGATATTTGCCCGGGACCGCCACGGTGGGCGTCGCGTGCGGGCTGGAGGTCGGCATCGTGGCTCCCATGGGTGTCACCGCTACGCGGCGGTCTCCGTCGACTGCGATCGGCGGCGGGCGAGCGCTGCAGGATCGAGAATGAGTCCCACCCGGCCGTCGCCGAGGATCGCCGCGCCCGCGAATCCCGCACGGCCCGCGAACGTCTCGCCGAGTCCCTTGATCACCACCTCCTGCTTGCCGACGAGCGCGTCGACGAGCAGGCACCGCATCTCGCTCCCCACCTCGACCGCCACGAGGATTCCTTCGGTCGGCTCGCACACGCCGCCCGACACGCCGAAGTGACGGGCCAGGCGGAGCACGGGCACGAGCCGGCCGCGCACCGACACCACCTCGCCCCGACCGTGCACCAGCGACACCGCGCCCGGCGCGGGCCGGAACGACTCGCACACGGCGAGCGTGGGAATGACGTAACGCTGGTCGCCGACGGCCACGAGCAGGCCTTCGATGATGGCCAGCGTCAGCGGGATCGCGACGGTGAACGTCGTCCCGAGCCCGGGGTGCGAATCGATGCGGATCGTGCCCCGGATGCGCTCGATGTTCCGCCGGGCCACGTCCATGCCCACGCCCCGGCCCGACAGGTCGGTGATCGTCTCCGCGGTGGAGAAGCCCGGGGCGAAAATGAGGTCGAAGACGGCGCGGTCTTCGAGCACCGCATCGGCCGCGACGAGCCCCCGCTCGACGGCGCGCGCTCGGATGCGCGCCGGGTCGAGCCCGCGTCCATCGTCCGCGATCTCGATCACGACGTGTCCACCGCGATGGTAGGCGCGGAGCGTCACCGTGCCCTCCGGCTCCTTGCCCGCGGCGCGCCGCGCATCCGGCCCCTCGATGCCGTGATCGATCGCGTTGCGGATCA
>DNLZ01000055.1:5787-11150 GCA_003488325.1 Planctomycetaceae bacterium | reverse complement strand
CCATTCGCACGCTGGAACGCGTGCGCCACGCTTGGACAGGGACTGGCTCCGTTTGCGTGCCAAGACGCGGCAGTGCCACCTCACGTTGTCGCAAACGGTGTCCGTCTCTTGCGCGCCCCTTTCGCGTGGCCCCCCCGGGTCGAACGCCGTGCGGTCGAGAGAGTTGTGCCTTGTGGGCTGCGGGCGAAGCCCGGGTTAGGCTGCGGGAATGGAAGTGGACGAGCTTGGCGAGGCCGGAGACTACGACTACGCGCTGCCTCCGGAGCGGATCGCACAGGAGCCGCTTGCCGACAGGTCGGCGGCGCGACTGCTCGTCGTCTCGCGGGCCGACGGCGGCCTCGCCCACCGCCACGTCCGCGACCTGCCTGAGATCCTCCGGCCCGGCGACCTGCTCGTCGTCAACGACACCCGGGTCGTGCCGGCGCGGCTGGTGGGCCGTCGTGCGCGCACCGGGGGTGCGTGGGAGGGGCTCTATCTGCGGACCGAGGCCGATGGTCCCCACGCCGGAGCCTGGGTGATGCTCGCCCGCACGCGTGGCAGGCCGGCGGTCGGCGAGCACATCGCGCTCGACCCGCTCCCGGGCGCGGCCGGCTTCGGACTCGTGCTCGTCGCGCGGGGCGCGGGCGGCGCCTGGCTCGCTCGGCCCGACATCGAGGTGCCGGTGGAGGAGGCGCTCGAGCGGGTGGGCCGCGTCCCGCTACCGGGCTACGTGCGCGGCGGGGTGGCGCACGCCGCCGACGTCGAACGCTACCAGACCGTCTTCGCGCGTGCCGCCGGGTCGGCGGCGGCACCGACGGCCGGACTGCACTTCACCGAGGACCTGCTGGGGCGGCTCGCCGAACGGGGCGTGGCGCGCGCCACGGTCACGCTCCACGTCGGCCTCGACACCTTTCGCCCGATCACGTCCCCCCGCATCGACGAGCATCCGATGCACACCGAGTGGTGCCGTTGTCCACCGGAGACGGCCGCTGCGATCGCGGAGACGCGGCGGCGTGGCGGCCGGGTCGTGGCCGTCGGCACGACGACGGTCCGCACGCTGGAGACGGCCGCGCGGCACGGCGTCGTGACCTCATGGGAGGGTTCCACCGACCTGTTCATCCGGCCTGGATTCCGCTTCCGGGCCGTGGACGCGCTCGTGACGAACTTCCACCTCCCGCGGACCACGCTGCTCGTGCTCGTGAGCACGTTCGCGTCGCGATCGATCATCAGGCATGCCTACGACGAGGCGATCCGCGAGCAGTACCGCTTCCTGAGCTACGGCGACGCGATGCTGCTCGTGCCCTGAGCCGCTCCGCCGCGACGCCGGGAGCACCGCGCGCGGAGGGCCCCGTTTGACGTATGCTCTCGCATGGTCCGACACGCCCCGCCGCACCGGTGAACGCCACCATGCCCCCATCCACGACCATGCCCCCCCAGCACTCCGAGGCCCACGAGGAGCACGTCCTCGTGGTGCCGCGTGCCCTGTTCGATCAGGCAGGAGCCTTCCAGGGATTCCGTGCCGATTCCGCGACCTACCTGCCGCTCCTGCTCGATCCGCGTCACACCACGTGGCGGCCCCGCGCCCGGGTCGAGGAGGATCCGTCGTTCAAGCAGCTGATCCCGTACTGCCTGCTGGCGTGCGGAGCGACCCGCGACGCGCGGCGGTATTTCGCCTACACGCGCGGGGGCGGCCAGGGGGAGGCGAGGCTGCGGGCGAAGCGATCGGTCGGCGTCGGCGGCCACATCTCCACGCTCGACGGCGCGCGGGGCGACGACACGTCGTACGAGGCGGGCATGCGGCGCGAACTCGACGAGGAGGTGGTGATCGCCTCGCCGTGGACGAGCCGTTGCGTCGGACTCATCAACGACGATTCGAATGCCGTGGGAAGCGTGCACCTCGGGATCGTCCACGTGCTCGAACTCGAACGGGCCGACGCGCGTCCGCGGGAGAGCCAGCTGGTGGAATGCGGGTTCGAGCCACTCGACGCCCTGCTCGCCGCCCGTGACCGCTTCGAGACCTGGTCGCAGATCGTGCTCGACGCGCTGGCCGACGGTCGGCTGGTGTGATGTCGGGGCGTCGGCACCGCGGATCGCACCGGGTGGCCGCGCGAGGCAGCCCGTGGCCCGCGTCCCGGTCGGCCGTGCGGCGGGGGGCGTGATGATCTATCTCGACAACCACGCGACCACACGGCTCGACCCGCGGGTCCTCGACGCGATGCTGCCGTGGCTCACGGACCGCTACGGCAACGCCGGCAGCGTCACCCACGAACTCGGCCTCGAGTCCCGGGCGGCCGTGGATGCCGCCCGCGACACGTTCGCCGCGGCCATCGGGGCCGTGGCACGCGAGATCGTCTTCACCTCCGGCGCCACCGAGAGCGCCAACCTCGCCATCCTCGGGACGGCCGCGCGTCGGGGAGAGGAGTCCCGGGGCCATGTGGTGACGCTCGTGACGGAGCACCATGCGGTGCTCGATCCGATCGAGCACCTCGAGCGTCTCGGCACGGCCGTCACGCGGCTCCCCGTCGAGCCGCAGCGCGGACCGGGCGTGCCGGGCCGCGTCGCCCCGGAGGCCGTCGCCGCCGCCCTGAGGCCGGACACGTTTCTCGTGAGCGTGCTCTTCGCCAACAACGAGATCGGCACGCTCCAGGACATGGCCGCGATCGCGGAGGTGGTCCACGCGCACGGCGCCTCGCTGCACGTGGACTGCGCCCAGGCGATCGGGCGCACACCGGTCGATGTCGATGCCCTCGGGGCCGACCTCGCCAGTTTCTCGGCGCACAAGTTCCACGGGCCGAAGGGGACCGGAGCGCTCTACGTGCGTCGACGTGGCCGTGCGGTGCGGGTGGAGCCCCTCGTCTTCGGAGGCGGGCAGGAGCGCGGGATGCGGAGCGGCACGCTCGACGTGCCGGGAATCGTGGGGCTCGCCGAGGCGGCCCGGCTCGCGAAGGCCGGGCTCGGGGACGAGGTGCCGCGCATGCGCCGGCTGCGTGACCGGTTGTGGACCGCGCTCGTGGCCGCGGTGCCGATGGTGGCGCTCAACGGCCCGCCGCTCGACCTCGACGGCGCGGACGGCGTGCCGATCCGACTCGTCAACAATCTCAACGTGCGCGTCGCCGGAGTCGACGGGCAGTCGCTCCTCGCGTCCCTCTCGGCCGACGGCGTGGCCCTCAGTTCCGGGAGCGCGTGCTCGGCGGAGCATCCGCGGCCGAGCCACGTGCTCACGGCCCTCGGTCTCGACGTGGAAGACGTCCGCGCCTGCCTCCGCTTCGGCCTCTCGCGGTTCACGACGGAGGCGGAGATCGATACGGCGGTCGATCGGGTCGCGGCGGCCGTGTCCCGCCTGCGGGCCATGTAGAATCCGCCGCGGCGGGGAGGGCGTGCGGGTGCGCCACCACCGTCGGGCAGCGAGATCGAGGAGGAATCATGGCGGACAGCGCGCGACCGGACCGTTCGTGCACGGGATGGATCGTGCTCCTCGTGACGGCGCTCGTGGCCACGCCCACGCCGTCCGCGGAGCCGCTCGACATCCGCCGCGACATCGTGGTCTACGGGGCCACGTCCGGCGGGATCGTGGCCGCGATCCAGGCGCGGGCGTGCGGCCGCACCGTGGTGCTCGTCGAACCGGGGCGGCACCTCGGCGGGCTGACGGCGGGAGGGCTCGGCGCCACCGACATCGGCAACAAGGCGGCGATCGGCGGACTCTCACGCGACTTCTACCGTCGTGTCGGCCGCCACTACGCCGCCGACACCGCGTGGGTGCAGGAGCGACGCGAGGACTACGAGTCGCGACGGCGCGCCGCCGGTGAGCAGGAGATGTGGACGTTCGAGCCACACGTCGCCGAGCAGGTCTATCGCGACTGGCTGCGCGAGGCCGGTGTGGAGGTGGTCTTCGAGGCGCGGCTCGACCTCGGCGCCCGCGGCGTCGAGCAGGAAGGCCGGCGGATCGTGGCGTTCCGCACGGAGGACGGCCGCCGTTTCGCCGGGGCCATGTTCATCGACGCGACGTACGAGGGAGACCTCATGGCCAAGGCAGGCGTCGCCTACCACGTCGGCCGCGAGGCGGAGGCCGTGCATGGCGAGTCGCTCAACGGGATCCGCGTGGCCCATGCCACGAAGCACCAGTTCACGCACGACGTCGATCCCTACGTGCGTCGGGGTGATCCGGCGAGCGGTCTCGTGCCGCTCGTCTCGCCCGATCCGCCCGGCACCGACGGTGAAGGCGACCGACGCGTGCAGGCCTACAACTTCCGGATGTGCACGACCGACGTGCCGGAGAACCGCCGGGACTGGCCGAAGCCGGAGGGGTATGACGAGCGGGAATTCGAGCTCCTCCTGCGGAACTTCGAGGCGGGGGATCGGCGCGTGCCCTGGAATCCGGTCTGGATGCCGAATCGCAAGACCGACACCAACAACAACTTCGCGATCAGCACCGACTACATCGGGCACAGCGACGCCTACCCCGAGGCGGATCACGCGACCCGCGAGCGCATCGTCGCCGACCACCGCCGCTACCAGACGGGTCTGATGTGGACGCTCGCGAATCATCCACGCGTGCCCGCAGCCGTGCGGGAGCACTTCCAGCGGCTGGGCCTCGCGAAGGACGAGTTCGTGGACAACGACAACTGGCCGCACCAGCTCTACGTCCGCGAGGCGCGGCGGATGATCTCCGACGTCGTGATGACCCAGCACCATTGTCAGCAGCGCGTGATCGCGGACGACCCCGTCGGGCTCGGGGCCTACAACATGGATTCGCACAACTGCCAGCGGTATGTGACGGCGGCGGGTGTCGTGCGGAACGAGGGGGACATCCAGGTCGGCGTCTCACCCTATCGGATCGCGTACCGCAGCATCCGGCCCCGACGCGAGGAATGTGAAAACCTGCTCGTGCCCGTCTGTCTCTCCGCCTCGCACATCGCCTACGGGTCGATCCGCATGGAGCCGGTCTTCATGGTGCTCGGCCAGTCGGCGGCCACGGCCGCGTCGCTGGCGATCGGGGCGGGCACGTCGGTGCAGGACGTCGACTACGCGGTGCTCCGCGAGCGGCTGCTCGCAGACGGGCAGGTGCTCGAGTGGACCGGCCCCGTGCGCGGCGCCGCAGCAGGCCGGGATGCCGCCAGCCTGCGCGGGATCGTCGTGGACAACGCGGCTGCCAAGGTCGTCGGCGCGTGGTCCTCGAGCGCGTCGATCGGCGGCTTCGTCGGGTCGGACTACCTGCACGACGGCGATGCCGACAAGCGGGCGGCGGGCGACGGGGAGAAGCAGGTCGTCTTCACGGCCGCGGTGCCACGGGCGGGAACCTACGAGGTGCGGATCTGGTTCACGCACTCCGGCAACCGGGCGGCGCGGGTGCCCGTGACCGTCGGCCTGCCCGACGGGCCGCGGAC
>DNLZ01000055.1:937-5391 GCA_003488325.1 Planctomycetaceae bacterium | reverse complement strand
GAGATCACGATCGGCACCGCGGGCACGAGCGGGCACGTGGTGGCCGACGCGATCCAACTGATCGAACTCGGCCAGCCCGATGCTGCGGACCCGCGTGGAGTCCGCTGAACGACCGGCCGGGACGCACCCGGGTGGGACTGGCGTGGGGCGGGTGCGCGACGCGCGTCCCTTGGCCGGGTCGGACGGTCGGGCTATATTTTTCTCATGCCGAGGTGCGATATCTCGGCGGTGTCGCCCCTCTCCCTTTGTCGGGGAGGTGGTCTCAGCAGGAGGAACGCTCGCCATGTCGGTCACGATCACGGAAAAAGCCGCATCGGAAGTGAAGAAGATCATCGCGGACCAGAGGCTCGATCCTGCGACCCTGCTGCGCGTGGGCGTCGCGGGGGGCGGGTGCAGCGGCTTCTCGTACTCCCTCGGCTTCGACACGCAGTTCGACCCGAAGAGTGACACGAAGAGCGACCAGCACGGCGTCGCCGTCGTGGTCGACAAGAAGAGCGACCTCTTCCTCGACGGCACGACGCTCGACTTCCACGAGGGCATCGACAAGCGCGGGTTCACGTTCGACAATCCGAACGCGAAGAAGAGCTGCGGCTGCGGCAGTTCCTTCCAGGCCTGAGTGCCCCCGGGTCGCACGCCCCCAGTCCGTGCTCGCGTTCGGGAGGTCCGGTGCCGGTCGAGGAGAAGGTCCACATCGTCGGCATCGGCGACGACGGGGTCGAGGGGATCACCGCGCACGCCCGGCGGATCGTCGAGTCGGCCGAGGTGCTGCTCGGGCCGGCGTCGTGCGCCTCACTCGTTCCCGACGCGATCCGCGGACGTCTGCGGACGGCGGCGAGTCTCGAGGAGCTGGTGGAGCGGGTCGCTGGCGCGAAGGGCCGAGTCGTCGTCCTCGCCTCGGGTGATCCGCTCTTCTACGGCACCGCCCGGTACGTCTGCGGCAAGCTTGGGAAGGACCGGTTCGAGGTCGTTCCGCACGTCAGCAGCATGCAGCTGGCATTCGCCCGCGTGAAGGAGTCGTGGGAGGATGCGTTCCTCGCCAACCTGTCGGGCCAGTCGATCGAGCGCGTGATCGACCGGATCCGCTCGTGCGACACGGCGGGCCTCTTCACGAGCGAGCAGTGGCCCCCCAACGCCGTCGCGGCGGCGCTCCTCGACGAGGGGATCGACGCCTTTCAGTCGTACGTGTGCGAGAACCTGGGCTCGCCGGACGAGCGGGTCACCCAGGGATCGCTCGCCGAGATCGCCCGCGAGTCGTTCGGTCCGCTCAACGTCATGATCCTGGTGCGGAAGGCGCCGGTGGCCGATCCCCCGGGCGCCGCCGGCGGCAGGCTCTTCGGCAACCCCGACGAGTGCTTCCTCGAGTCGCGCCCGAAGCGGGGCCTCCTCACGCCCGCCGAGGTGCGCTCCCTCGCACTGGCCGAGCTCGGCCTGCGGGCCGACAGCGTCGTCTGGGACGTCGGGGCGGGCAGCGGCTCGGTCGGGCTCGAGGCCGCACGGCTCGCCTCCGCGGGCGCCGTCCACGCGATCGAGATGGATCCCGACGACCACCAGCTGATCCTGGAGAACGCCCGGCGGTTCGGTGTCGCCAACCTGCACGCCGTCCTCGGGCGGGCGCCGGAGGCCTGGGCGCCGCTGCCCGACCCCGATGCGGTCTACGTGGGCGGCCGCGGGCGTGACGTGGCGATGCTCGTCACCGGCGCGTGGGAGCGGCTGCGGCCGGGAGGGCGGCTGGTCACGGCGTGCAACTCGATCGAGAACCTCGCCGCGGTGCATGCGATCCTGCGGGCCCGATCGGCGGATGCCGCCTACTGGATGGTGAACATCGCCCGCGGCATCGAGCAGCTCGACCGCATTCGCTTCGAGGCCATCAACCCCACGTTCCTCATCGCCGCGACCAAGCCGAGCAGGGGCTGAGTGGGCCGCGGACCGCTGTCCGCGGGAACGACGCCGTCCCCGCACCGCACGGGTCTTCCGCATGGACGCCCTCCCGCAACCGCTCGATGTCATCGCCGTCGGCGCCCATCCGGACGACGTCGAGATCGGGTGCGGCGGCACGCTCGCCCTGCTCGCCGCGCAGGGGCACCGCGTCGGCATCGTCGATCTCACGGACGGCGAGCCCACGCCGCGGTCGAGCGGCCCCGCCGAGCGTCTCGCCGAGGCGACGGCCGCCGCGCGGGTGCTCGGGGCGGTGCACCGCGAGACGCTGCCGTTCCCCAACCGGCGGCTGTTCGACACGTTCGAGGTGCGGGTCGCCCTCGCGAAGGTGTTTCGTCGATGGCGCCCGAAGGTGGTGCTCGGTCTGGCGGACGGCACGCCGCTGGCATCGCCCGATCATGCCCAGGCCGTCGCGATCACCGAGGCCGCGGTCTTCTATTCGCGGCTGACGAAGTGGGATGACACGTTCGCCGGCCTGCCGGTGCACACCGTGCCGCAGTTTCTCACGTATTTCCTCTTCGCGGGGGTTCCGACGGTGCCGCACGGCCGCTGGCCGCTCGTCGTCGACATCACCCGCTTTCTCGACGTGAAGCTCGAGGCGATCGCGTGCTACCCGTCGCAGTTTCCCCCGGAGAAGGCCCACGTCTTTCCGCGGGTGCGCGCGATGGCCGAGACGGTCGGACTCATGGCCGGGTGCACGGCGGGGGAGGTGTTCGCCTCACCGCGGCTTCCCTGCACGACCGAGCCGCTGCGCATGCTCCTGCCCTCTGGAGGAGGCACGACGTGATCGACGGCGCGACCGGCTCGCGGACCGTGTCGGAGACCGACGTGGTCGTCATCGGAGCCGGGATCGCCGGGCTCTGTGCCGCCGGGGAGCTCGTGCGTGCGGGTCGGCGGGTGATCGTCCTCGAGAAGTCCCGTGGAGTGGGGGGGCGGATGGCCACGCGCCGCGTCGGCGCGGCGGTGTGCGACCACGGCGCGCAGTTCTTCACGGTGCGTGGACGCGGGTTCGAGGGGCTCGTGCGGGATGCCGCCGCGGACGGTGCGGTCACCGTGTGGTGCCACGGATTCACGCGCAATGCCGCGCCCGTTGCCGGCGACGGGCATCCGCGCTGGCGCGGCGCGACGGGCATGACCGATCTGCCGAAGCGGCTCGCGGCACTCGCGACGACGGCGGGATCGTCCGGTCGATGCGTGATCCGCACGGCGAGCCGCGCCGTCGCCGTCGGCCCTTCCGGCGTGAAGGGGGACGGACATCGCGTCGACGTCATGCTCGAGGCGTCCGACGGTGCTCCGGTCGAAGGGCTGTCGGCCCGTGGCGCGCTGCTCACGACGCCCGTGCCGCAATCGCTCGACCTGCTCGCGGCCGCCGGGGTCGCGCTCGACCCGGCGACGGGAGACCGGCTCGCCACGGTTGGCTACGATCCCTGCTTCGCCCTGATGGTCGTGCTCGATCGACCGAGCCTCGTGCCGCCGCCGGGCGGCATGCAGTTCGACGTCGACGAGGGCGCTGTCGTGGCGTGGATCGCGGACAACCAGCAGAAGGGCATCTCGGCCGTGCCGGCCCTCACGGTTCATGCGACGGGGCGGTTCAGTCGCGAGCATTTCGACGCGCCGCCCGCGGACGTCGAGCGGATCCTCCTCGAGCACGCGAGGCCGTGGATCGACGGTGATCCGGCACGGGTCGTCGTGGCGACCTCGCTGCAGCGGTGGAAGTTCGCGCTGCCGACCACGGTCGTGGCGGAGCCGCTGGTCGCGGTCTCCGACGCGCCGCCGATCGCCTGCTGCGGGGACGCATTTGCCGGACCGCGGGTCGAGGGGGCGGCATCGAGCGGCATGGCCGCCGCGCGGTGGATCGATCATGCGCTTGCCGCCGTCGCCGACGGGAGGGCTCCATGAGCCACGGTGACCGTCTCGACGCCATCGTCGTCGGTGCCGGCCTCGCGGGGCTCGCCTGCGCGAGGCAGCTCTTCCGCGCCGGCAGACGCGTGGTGGTGATCGAGGCGGACGATCGGGTCGGCGGCAGGGTGGCGACGGAGACCGTCGAGGGCTTTCGCATCGATCGCGGGTTCCAGGTCTACAACGACGCCTATCCCGAAGGGCGTCGGCAGCTCGATCTCGACGCACTCGCGCTCGGCCGCTTCGACGCCGGGGCGCTCGTCGCGGACGGCGGCCGACTCTCGCCGATCGCCGATCCGTGGCGCGAGCCGCTGACCGCCCTCGCCGGCCTGCTGCGGGGAACCGTCGGCATGGCGGACGGGCTGCGGGTCGCGAGGCTCAGGCACGATGCCGTGCGCGATTGGCGTGGCGGACGACTCGACCCCGACGCTCCCTCCTCCGCGCCGGAGGCGACCACCCGCGAGGCCCTCGCCGCCCGCGGTTTCTCGCCGGGCTTCGTGCGCCGCTTCTTCGAGCCCTTTTTCGGGGGTGTCTTCCTCGAGCGGTCGCTCGACACCTCCTCGACCATCTTCCTCTTCGACTTCGCGATGTTCGCGCTGGGGCGGGCCTGCCTGCCCCGA
>DNLZ01000055.1:496-641 GCA_003488325.1 Planctomycetaceae bacterium | reverse complement strand
GGGGCGGGCCTGCCTGCCCCGAGGGGGCATGGACGCGATTCCCCGGCAGCTTGCCGCCGCGCTTCCCGACGCGGCCGTGCGGACGGGCACGAGTGCCGTGGCCGTCGAGCCCGGTCGGGTGACGCTCGCCGACGGCACGATCCTC
>DNLZ01000055.1:0-168 GCA_003488325.1 Planctomycetaceae bacterium | reverse complement strand
CGCGGGCGACGTCGTCGTCGCCACCGATGCGGCGGCCGCCGGCAGGCTGCTGCCCGCCCCCTGGTCCACGCGGATCGGCACGCGGACCTGGAAGCCGACCCGACTCGTCGCGTTCGCGGCGGATCGTTCACCGCTCGCCTCGCGCACGCTCGTCGTATCGGCCGAGGC
>DNLZ01000294.1 GCA_003488325.1 Planctomycetaceae bacterium | reverse complement strand
CCGGCTCGTGCGCACCGCGCGCGAGTCGCCCCTGCTCGTCGCGGTCGGTCCGGAGGCGGCGGCCGACCGCGTGGCGGCCCTCGTGCGGGCGGGCTGCGAGGTGTTCACGTCGCCCGTCGCGGACCGCGGACCGATGATCGACGGCCTGCTCCGGGAATTCGGGCGACGTCGGATGACGAACGTGCTCGTCGAGGGGGGCGGCATCGTCCTCGACGCGTGGCTGCGGAGCGGCGCGGTGGACGAGGCGTGGATCTTCGTGGCACCGAGCGTGCTCGGCGGCGACCCCGCCACGCTGCCGCTCGTGCCCGACGTCGCGACTCTCGCGGTCGAGTCGGTCATGCATCCCGGCGGCGACATCCTGGTGCGCGGGCTCGTCCGACGCATCGCCCCGGTATGATGCGGGCCGTGCTCCGCCCCGCCACCACGACCCCGAGCGATCCGATGCCCACCACCCCGACCCACCGCGTGCTGATCGTCGTCGGCGACGCGACCGAGACCGTCGACACGCTCTACCCCTTCTACCGGTTGCAGGAGGCGGGGTTCCGCCCGGTCGTCGCCGGCCCCGAGCGACGCACGTTCCAGATGGTCATGCACGAGGTGCGGCCGGGATGGACGATCACGAGGGAATGGGAGGGCTACCAGATCACGGCCGACCTCGCCTTCTCCGAGATCGATCCCACCGACTACCTCGGCATCTTCTTCAGCGGCGGGCGTGCGCCCGAATACATCCGCTACGACGAGGATCTCGTCCGGATCACGCGGCACTTCTTCGAGACGGGCAAGCCGATCGCCAGCGTCTGCCACGGTGTGGAGATTCCGGCATACGCCGACTGTGTCCGCGGCCGACGGATGGCCACGGTGCCGAAGTGCCGCTTCGACCTCGAGGCGGTGGGCGGCATCTTCGTGAACGAGCCGTGCGTCGTGGACGGCAACCTGGTCAGCGGACGCACGTTCCACGATCACGGTCACTATGTCGGACCATGGATCCGCCTGCTCGAGGAGGCCGCGGCACGGCACCCCGCGGCCGCCGGCGCGACGTCGGGCGTCACTTCGCGGGCAGGTCGCGGATGACGTTGCGCCACCTGGTGACGAGCGCACCGTCGCTCGTGGAGGTCTCGGCGACGGCCACCCGCAGGCACTGGAGCGCCTCGATCACCACGCCCACGTCCCGCAGCACCTCACGCACCTGATCGGTCTCGTCCTCCGCCGCGAGCTCCTCGTCGGCATCGACTTCCCCGGTCCGTTGCTGGACGCTCACGTAGCGTGCGGCGTAGGCGATCCAAGGCTTCGCGGCCTCGAGCAGGCCCGCCACGTCGAGCGCCGCCGCCGTCGACAGCGGCTCCTCGAATTTCGTCAGGCTCTGGCCGGTCTCGATCGTCGCTCCCGCGAGCATGCGCGACGCCTGGGCCTGTCCGAAGCAGAAGACGGCCGCCTTGTCACCGACGCCGATGGTGGGGCGGACCTGGTCGTCGATCCCGGATCGAGGCATCGCGAACGACCACACCGTGCCGGTTTCGACCTTCGTCTTCTCCGGCGCGGGCACGCGGTAGGCGGCGGGAATGCCGTCGGGGTCGAGCGCCCGCGCCGCGGCTACGATCCGGTCGGTCAGTTCGAAGAGGTCGTTGAGACCCTCGATGAACAGCCGTTTGTCGGTGAGCGGCAGCACGATGGCCGCCTCGGGAACCGGCAGCGGATCCGCGGACGCCGGCAGCTCGCGCTGGAGCTTCTTCACGCGCGTCTTCGCGTCGAGCACGAGGCCGACCTGCCCGTCGCCGATGGCGGGCGCGAGCTTGTCGCGGATGATCTCCGCGAACCGCATGGCCAGCGGCCCGAACTCGTCGGCCACCTTCTCCACCTTCTCGCGACCATCCGCGTCGAGGGCGGGCATGCCATGCCGTTGGAAGAGCTCCCAGCCCTGCCGGGCGAAGTCGCCCGATGCATCGAGGAGCTCCGGATCCTGCTTGAAACGGGAGACGACGACGGCGAGCGGCGCGCCGCCGGCATGCTCGAGGAGGTCGAGTCGTCGCGTCGCATCGACCGACCGGTTGGTCCCCCAGTCCCAGGTCGATCCCTCATATCCCTGGGCGGCGAGAAATGCGTACGACAGCCACGGACCCGGCACCGGCATCCGCTCGGTCAGCCATTCGCCGGCGCCGGCGGCCCACCGCCGCAGATCCCCGATCGCCTCGTCCGACATCTCCGCCTGACGCGCCAGGTCCTCGAACGATTCGATCGCCGGCTCGAAGTCCAGCTGCCCGGCCATGATCGCCCGCGCCATCGCACTGCTGAGATAGGAGATTCCGGTGATCCGTTCGGCGGCGGCCGCCCGCAACGGCGCGAAGGGCTCCTGCCGCAGGAGCCCGGCCGCCCGTTCCGTCCCCGCTCCCGCCGCGGGGGCGACGAGCTTCTCGAGGTGGTCCGTCGAGTCCCCGATCGAAAGCATGACGCGATCGCCGACCACGCCGAGCGCGATCACGAGCTTGAGCTGCCGCAGTCGCTCGAGCACGGTGTCTGCCTCCGGGGTGTCGGCAATGTCGCCGGCAATCTCACGGGCGAGCGCCGCAAGCGGCAGGCGATCAGCTTCGAGCGTGATCGTCACGAACTCACCACCGGCGATCTCGCGACGCTCGAGCGCCTCGGCGAGGTCCGGGCTCGCCTGGGTCGCGAGCCGGCCGAGCACCTCGACCCGCTTGAGCTGGGACACGGCTGCGTCGGCCATGCCCGTGCGGAAGCCCCAGACGATGTCGGGCACGACGAGCAGATCGATGTTGTCCGAGAGGGCCTTGAGCACGAGCCTGGCCTGGAGCTCCTCGGTCGAGAGTTCGACCTCGGCAGCCTGCCGTGCCACCGGCACGATCCGCGCCCGACCCGCGCGGCTCGCGTCGCCGTCGAGTTCCAGCTGCAGCCGCGCCCGCCCCGCCGCCGCGCGGATCGCCTGGTTCAGCTTCGTGGTGAGCTCGAGAAACGTGATGCATGACGGCTCGCCGTAGACGAACGTGTCGGTGGCGACCATGTCGCGCAGCAGCTTGATCGCCTGCTCGTTTTCCGGGAGTTGCATCAGCGTGTCGACGAGGGCGAGGGGGCTGCCCGGCATGGTGCGCTGCTCCTCGAGCGATTCGATGCCCCGACGCACCGCTGGAAGCTCGAGCAGCGACGCCCACGCGCGACTCCCGACGAGGAGATCGACCTGCTCGCGAGCGCGGAGCGTGGCGGAAAAGAAGGCCGCGTCGCTCGGCACGATCGCGACGCCCGTGTCCTCGAGCGGGAGCGCCTCGGCCGCCCCTGCACCGCGTGCCGGAACCGCCACGGTGGCCGCGAGGCACACGATCAGCACGGCCTGCCACGACGCTGGCACCCAGCCCACCTGTCGGCTGCCGACGTGCCGGAGCGTCTTCCCTGAACGACTTACGACGAACGAGCGCATGGGGGGCCTCGAGGCGTGGGACGATGGACGGCGAAGCAGGACGTAGCATATGCAAAACGCCCTGCGCGGAAACGGCAATCGGCGCGGTGCGCGGACCGCCGCGACACGACACCGGTGGCCGTCGCTGCCATCCCCCCGGAATGGATCGATGCTCCTCGGTTCGACCCGCATCGCGGACACCTTCGCCGAGGCCTTCGGCCTGCGGTATGCACGGCTCGTCGTCACGGCCCACGATGCACACTGGCTCGAGGCGGGCCTCGCGGCCCTCTGCGGCTACGGCACGAGCGTCATCGGCTGCGACGCGGAAATCGGGGTCGAGCGACGACTCGATCCGACGGAATCGCTCGACGGCCGGGTCGGAGCGGCGGTGCTCGCCTTCGCGTTCGACGCGGAACGGCTCGGCGCCGCGGTGGGCAATCGCACGGCACAGTGCCTTCTCACGTGCCCGACCACTGCCGTTTTCGACGGGCTGCCCGAGGCGGTGGACCGCCTCCCGCTCGGAGGACACGTGCGTTTCTTCGGCGACGGTTTCGAAAAATCGAAGGTGATCGAAGGCCGCCGATGGTGGCGGGTGCCGGTGATGGACGGCGAATTCCTGGTCGAGGAAACCGTGGGCGTCGCCAAGGGGGTCGGCGGCGGGAATTTCATCATCCAGGGCCGCTCGCTCCCTGCCGCACTGGCGGCGGCCCGACGGGCCGTCGATGCCATTGCCGCGGTCCCGGGCACGATCACGCCGTTTCCCGGCGGCACGGTCCGTTCGGGCAGCAAGGTCGGATCGCGGTATGCCGCGCTACGTGCCTCGACGAACGAGGCGTTCTGTCCGGGTCTCGTCGGGCGGGTCGCGACGGAGATCGACCCCGAGGCCTCGTGCTGTCTCGAGGTGGTCATCGACGGGGTGGACCGCGACGCCGTGGCCCGCGCCATGGTGGCGGGGATGCGCGCAGCAGCCGGCCCGGAGATTCCCGCGATCGCCGCCGGCAACTACGGTGGCAAACTGGGCAAGCATCACTTCCACCTGCGGGAACTGCTGGCTGCCGTGCCGTAGGCCGCGTCCCGTCCATCTCCTTACGGGTTCGTGAGCCGAGTGCCCGTGGGGACTGATCTTCCGCAGTCGACCGGCGCGTGCTATCGACCCGCCGCGCGAGTTGCGCACCCGCGGGTCGAGCAACCTCTACGCGCCATCCGCGGGCGCACGAATGCCTTTCCCGGTACGAGGCCGCCGCCATGTCCACCATGTCCGTCGAGCCCCCTCCCTCCCGGCAGTCTTTGGTCGTGCCGCCGCGGGGATCGAATCTTTCGGTCGTGGTGGGGGCGGTGGCATCGGCCTGCCTCGGATTTGCGGCCGTCTGGGCGATCGGTCTCGGCCGCACCGTACCCCGCGGGGATCACGATGCGTCGGCACCGCACCAGCCCGATGGGCACGCGGTGGCCGACGGCACGGATTTGATCGTGCCGCCCGAGCCCGCGGCGGGACTCTTCATGGAAGAACCGAGCGGCTCGGCTGCGCGACCATGGTCGCCACGGACAGACCCCTCGCGCACGGAGCCGCCTCGCGACGCGGACGGTGTACGGCCCGCTTCGTTCGAGGCTCCGGGCCGATTCACGCCGGCCGAAGGGGAGACGCGGCCGCTCTCCCGGTTCGGCGGGCCGTCGGCCGACCAGCTTGCCCCCGTCGCGATCGAGGAGCCGTTCGGTGCGGACGACGCCGCGACCGATTCGGTCGACGCCGTCCCCGGAACGACGTCACCCGCAGACGATCCGGCCATCCGGGGAGACGCCCCGGACGCAGCGGACCCATCGCAGGCCGATCAGCCTGCGCCGCGCGGGCCCGCCGATCCGTTCAACACGACGCTCCCACTCGAGCCGGCATCGACCGACGCAGCGGCGGCCGACGCCGCGGCAACGCCGGACGCCACCGCCGCCACGACGCCGGCTGCCATCGCGGATGGGGCGGTCGAGGCATCAGCGGGCGATCCATCGCCGGCACCATCGCCCGACATGCCCGAGACCGGCACCACGCCCGCGGTCGATCCATCGGCCCCCGACGACTCCAGAGCGGTCGGCACCGATCTCCTGCCGCCATCGGCATCCACCAGCGCGAAGACGGCCGCCGACATCGCGGCACCGCCGCCGGCGTTCCCCCCATCTCCGTCGTCGGCACCGCCACCGTCCGTCCAGCAGGCACCGGCGCGACCGGCGGCCTCCGCGTTCGCGGCGGCACCTCCGCTCGTGGCCGATCCGCCGTCCGGTCTGCCGGCGATGCCGCCTG
>DNLZ01000253.1:4455-4585 GCA_003488325.1 Planctomycetaceae bacterium | reverse complement strand
CGGTCAGGCCGTAGCCGGTGCTCGTGACGATCGTGTTCGCCACGCCGTCGAGCAGGCCTCCCACGAGCAGGTTCGTCGCCGCCTGCAGGAGCAGGCCATTCGAACCGTTCCCCTCGATGGCATTGGCCGA